>NZ_RZSC01000001.1:111289-114166 GCF_003998155.1 Mesorhizobium sp. M1E.F.Ca.ET.063.01.1.1 | reverse complement strand
CTTCGGCAGCAGCGCGATGCGATCGTCCATGCGGCCTGTGAGGGCTGTGATGCCCTTGCCGTCCGCATCGAACAGCTTCACACCGACAATGGCAGCAGCTTCGAACATCAGTCCGATTTCGACTTTGGGATCGCCCTTCTCGATGCGCTGCAGGGTGCTGCGTGAAACACCGATTCTCTCGGCTAACTCCTGTGCGGTTAACCGGTGCTGCATCCGGCCCAGCCGGATGGTCTTACCGAAAAGGCCAAGCGCTTCCATCGCGTAGCGCGAATAGGTGCGTTTATGCGTTGCCGTCATTCGGGTCTCCGTGACCTATCCATGAGCCATATCACCTCATTTCGACCTTTATATAGGTAACGTCGCAGAGCGACTGCCAAAGTCAAGCCTCCGTATCGTATGATCCAAATCCCCCTGATTCGACTTTATATGCAGCAAGAGTTCGCATCACGGCTACGTTCGGAAAGCGAGGTAGAATGCGACGGGAGACGCAAGCGTTACCCATCCGAACAAGCACGGCGAATATTGCCTACGGCTCCTGCACAACCGGCCAGCTCTGCGCGCCTCGGGCGAGGCGGATCTGGCGCTGGACCGCGGACAGCCTTGAGATGCCTCGCATGAGTCATTCGATGGGCGGTCCCTGGTGCCGCTACGCCAAGCGCGATGAAGCGTTGCGGTCTTCGTCGCGCGCAACGGCGAAAGCGTGCAGGAGGATGGCTCGGGTCAGGGTGGACAAGCATCTGCGTAACAATTTGCTTTTCGAGGACGGGACGAGTCCAGGTTGGCCGCTGCTCAAGGCGCTGGCTCCGCAGCAGAGCCGAGTGAACTGGAGGGTCTGGTCCGGCGTCGAGGCACGGCGCAAGGCCTGCCGCGACGGGCGCGGATAGTGCTGCTGGCCAGCGAGAGGATGTAGAACAAGGAAATTGCCTTACGCCTTGGTGCAACGCCCAACACAGTGGGCACATTGCGTCGGCGCTTTGCCGAACATCGGCTCGATAGCCTTTACGATGAACCGCGTCCCGGCGCGCCCGATGAGGAGATTGCCGAGACGATCCGGTTGACGCTGGGAGACGACGCCGCGGGACGCAACCCACTAGCCTGACTCTGCAATCTTGAGGAGCGCCAAGTTTATTCTGGCGTGCGGCGAGCTCAACGCCGAGCCGCTTGGCATCGATGCACGACACGACGTGATGCGGCGGTGTCGCACGGGTTCTCACGGTTTGTGGCTTCGGGATCGCGCGGAAGGCCACGCTTTTCTGGCGGCTCGCGCACCGGTGCCAGACGGCCGTCGGGACCTTAAAATCGACGGGATGACCGGCGGACAACACCTCCACGCCGGCCATACCAGGCCTGGCGGACCGCCCGGACAATCCTGAGATTCTGGCCGACGTCGGCGCCGCTTGGATAGCCGCGATTGAATGGATTGCGCGCAGAGGCATTGTGCGTCCTTAATGCACGCATGGTCTTACGTGCTCAGCGTCAGAAATGACTGCGCTTAAAACGTCAGCTTGAAGCCGGCCGACAGGGTCAAGGCATAGAAGTCCATGCCAGCGCTATCCTTGTGGGTTCCTTGTTCGCCGGTCGCGATGCTGTAGGCCGTTTTCTAGCCTTTGTTGCGAAAATATTTGTCGACATTGCCGGCCAGGAAGACGCTGGCGCGGTCGGTCATCTGATAATCGATCTTGGCGCCGGCCGAGATGAACGGCACCGTGAAGAAGTCGTCCTCAAATCGCAGGCCGCGCCCCTCCTCGCGCAGCCAGTGATGGTCAACAGCGCTTGCATCAACGGTGAAGCCGCTGCGGAGCAGACCCGAGAGCGTCAAGTTCCCGAGCGTCGTGGTCGCTTTCGCGCCAAGGAACAGGCCGAAATAGCGCTGTTCGTAATCGATGACCGGTTCGCCGTCCGGGAACTTGCCGCGATCCTCGCGAAAGCCGAAGCCGTCCCCACTCTATATGTACGAACCGCCATAGGCCTTCCACTTCATGTTGGTGTATTTGAAGCCACCATGAAGGTTGATAACCGTGGCATCGTTGATCACGAAGTCTGGGCCTGCTGCCATGTCAAGGTTGATGTAGCGGTCAAGGCGGGTGTCGGGGTGGATTGACTGATCCGACCAATCCTGTCCGGCAATACGCCGTTGGCTGAGATGGTCCAGTTCTTCCAGACCTCGGCCTTTAGCCCGGTGGTCAGAACCGGCGCGCCGGTTTCCCAGATCAATTTGCTGATACGATTGCCCACTTCGTCGTAGAAAAGCTCGTTGCCCTTTAGCCAGGTGTAGCCAACGCCACCAAGAAACACGACGCTCTTGTCGGGCGCTGAATAGGTGGTCGAATGCGCCGCCATGGCGATGGTCGACGATGTGCAGAACGTGCCGAAAGCAAGAATTGCAAATGCTGATGTGCAGCGATTCATGGGGCCTCCTCGGGACCTCCGTTGATGATCTTTCGTTGAACGACGGCGGCTCACAGCGCCCGTTTGCAGGCGTTGTTTGTCGCGGCGACCATTGCTGGGCATGGTGCAAAGACGTTGAACTCCGATGCGATGTCCGGGACGGCTTTGGTCATTGCCCTTTGTCTGGTGCGCTGCATAGAACGGCTTGGTCCGCCCACTACCGCGTTGCCGGGCCATATAAGAGATTTGGCCCGACGCGAGAGGCGGCACTCGTGGCCAGAGAACGGGATCGCACCGGCCGCCACGCTGTCAAAATGCCGAAGTTGGTGATCCGGCACGACGCTTAGCTTCTTCCCGCTCTTTGGCGATGAAGCGTTCCAGCGTGTGAATCTTGAGCACACCTGAAATCACTTCGTCGCCGAGAACCAACGCCGGCGTGACGTTGATGTACAGCTCCTTGGCGAGCGCGCAATTGCGCTCGAGGACGTT
>NZ_RZSC01000001.1:0-111189 GCF_003998155.1 Mesorhizobium sp. M1E.F.Ca.ET.063.01.1.1 | reverse complement strand
TGGCGATGAAGCGTTCCAGCGTGTGAATCTTGAGCACACCTGAAATCACTTCGTCGCCGAGAACCAACGCCGGCGTGACGTTGATGTACAGCTCCTTGGCGAGCGCGCAATTGCGCTCGAGGACGTTTTCGATGGCGCGGTCTTCCATGTCCCGCTTGAGCTGCTCAACCTCGAGGCCAACGTGTCGTGCGATAGTCAAGATGTCGAATTCGCTGAGCTGCGCGACCGCTCCGGGACGTCGGACTTTCAGTAAGCGCCCCGAACCAGCCTATTTCCTTTCACAGCCAACCGCGCCGCTTGAAAAAGAGATACGGAACCACGGCGGAGAGCACCATCAGACCCAGCGCAAAAGGATAGCCCAGAAGCCATTTTAGCTCGGGCATGGCATCGAAGTTCATGCCGTAGATCGAGGCAACCAGCGTCGGCGGCAAAAACACGACGGCAGCGACCGAGAAAATCTTGATGATCTGGTTCTGCTCCAGATTGATGAGACCCAGCGTCGCGTCCAGCAGGAAGTTGATCTTGTTGGACAGGAAGGTCGCATGGTCGCTGAGGAACGTGGCATCGCGCTGGACGAGCTTGATACGTTGCCGGATTTCCTTCTGCAACTTGCGACCGGACGACGCGACTGCCCAGCTGGTCGAGTCACTCGCGCTATGGTAGGCGACGAGCCGCGCGATGCTCACGAGACTCTCCTGAATTTTCGTCAGCAGCTCACCCTTCCGGCCGATTCGCTCGACAAGGGATTGAAGGTTGCGTGTTTTCTTCGAGGCGCTCGGAGACGTGTTGCGAAAAATTTCGCGTGAGAGTGCATCAATCTCGTCGCCGACGCGCTCAAGCGTGTCGGCCGCGCGGTCGATGATCGCTTCGATCAGACCCAGCATCACCAATTCGCCGGACGTGCAGGGAGGCCGCTAGTACGCTGTGCTTTCGCCGCATAGATCAAGAACGGCTTCGGTTCGGCGTGGCGGACAGTGACGAGCGTCTGGCCCTTGATAACGAAGGTAACCGGCGCTTTGACAGGGTCCTCGCCCTCGATATTCGCGACCGCGGTGATCGTCATGAACTCGGCGCCGTCTTCATGATAAAGACGGTCCGACAACTCGATTTCCGCCATCTCGTCGCGCGTCGGGATATCAATGGCCAGATGCGCCTTAACAAGCTTCACTTCCTCAACAGTCGGGTTGAGGAGGTCGAGCCAGAGAGCACCGAGAGCTTCGGCCTCCGGCAAGCCGTCAATTGCTGTCAGATGGCCGTTCTGGCCCGTGTAGATGCGCAGCATTTATGGCCCCTTCGGCAAGGCAGTATGCCGCCCGCGGAGCCTTTCCGTAACCGGGGCTGAAGCGCTCTACACTGATCTCGGTCATTTTGGCCGCCGGCCGATTGTGCTGGCTTGGCTGGCGATCGCATTTCCGTGCCTGCTGCTTAACAATTTCGGGCAGGGCGCGTTCGTTCTTTCCCGAGGCGGGACGATCTGACATCCATTCTTCGAGATGACCACGGCTGGACGTTGGTGCCGATGGTGGTGATGGCTACGGCGGCAACTGTGATCGCCAGCCAGGTCGTGATTCCGGCGCTTATTCACTTGTGCGACAGGCCGTCCAGCTCAACATGCTTCCGCGCTTCGAAATCCGGCATACATCCGAAATGCAATTCGGGCAGATATACCTGCCGCGCGTCAACCTGCTGCTCGCATGGTCGGTCATGTTGCGGTCATCGGCTTTGGTGAGTCCAGCGCCCTCCCGTCAGCCTATGGCATATCGGTCACGGGCGAAATGGTTGTGACGACAATCCTGCTCCACGTCGTGATGAGGCGTATCTGGAGGTGGACGCTCCTCCCGGCGCTCGCCTTGCGCTCATCTTCGGGGTGGTCGATGTCGGCTTCTTCTCGGCGAACATCATGAAAGTGCTCGACGGCGGCTGGGTCTCAATCCTTGTCGCCGGCGTGTGGTCGTGATGACTTGGGTTCGCGGAACCCGCCTCCTCTTCGAGAAGTCCCGCAAGAGCGAATTCCCGCTCGATTTGGTTGCCGAGCAGATGACTGCCAAGGTGCCGTCGCGGGAGTGGTTGGAATTGTGAGTTGGCGTAGTCTCCGGGGTGTCAACCTCGAATCATCCGGCCTTGCGGTGCCGGACAGGAGACTACGCCATGACAAGGACTACCATGAAAGCCGAAGCCTTTCATCCGGGGGATGAGGCGACGAGCTATCTTTTCGACAACTGGTTTGATCCGATCGAAGCTGGCCTGCGCGAGCGGGTGCGCGGCTTCATCGAGACGATGCTCGAGACCGAGTTGGAAGCGGTGCTTGCCCGTCCCCGTTATGGCCGGCAGCCGGCGGCGCGCCAGTGATGAGACCACCGGTGTCGCCGGCCACCGCCACGGCAGCCGGACGCGCACGCTGACGGGGACCTTCGGCACCACTGAGATCACGGTTACGCGGGCGCGCCTCGATGTCGACGAGGACAAGACGGTGGAATGGAGGAGCAAGGCTCTGCGCGCCTATCAGCGGCGCACGAAGGCCGCCGACGCACTGATCGCGTCGAGCTACCTGGCGGGCACGAACACGCGACGCGTCCGTCGTGCGCTTGCCGCCTTGTTCGGCGGCGCGATCGGCAAGGACGTCGTCAGCCGCACCTGGCGCAAGGTGAAGACGGACTGGGACGCCTGGAAGGGTCGCTCGCTGGCCGACGAGCCCGATCGTGCGCCTGATCCTCGACGGGACGGTGGTTCGTGTCAGGCTCGACCGCAAGGCGACCTCGATCCCGCTGCTCGTTGTCATCGGCGTGCGCGCGGACGGCCACAAGATCCTGCTCGCGGTCAAGAACATGGGCGGCGAGACGACCGAGGCCTGGCGGGCGATCCTCGACGATCTCGTCGCACGCGGCCTCCGCCGCCCTGAGTTCCTCATCGTCGACGGCGCACCCGGCTTGGACGGGGCGATCGCTGGGCTGTGGGACGGGGTGCCGGTTCAAAGATGCACGGTTCACAAGCACCGCAACCTGCTCGCCCACGCTCCCGAGCGCCTGCACGAGGAGATCAGCGCCGATTACACCGACATGATCTACGCGGCCACGCCGGAGGAGATCGAGAGCCGCCGCAAGGCGTTCCTGCGCAAATGGCGGCTCAAGTGCCGGGCGGTGGCCGACAGCCTGGAGGAGGCCGGTGAGCGCCTCTTCGCCTTCACGCGCCTGCCGCCGAGCCAGTGGAAAAGCGCACCAGAACTACAAACGCGATTGAGCGTCTGCATGAAGAGTTCAAGCGGCGCATCAAGACCCAGACCGTGCTGCCTTCGGCCGAAACCGCGGCAATGTTGTTCTGGGCGTTGATTGCGTCCGGCGAAATCTCGATGCGAAAAATCGACGGATGGCACACGCTCCCCGCCAAGCCACTCGATCAGCAGATTGACCTCGCCGCATGAACCGATAACCTCAATTTACCGGAGGCTGCTCCGCCAAATTCCAACACGATCCGCTACGGCACCGACTCCAGAGCCTTCTATGACAAATATTACACGCCCAGCAACGCCGTCCTGGTGGTGGCCGGCGATGTCGAGCCGGAAACGGTCAAGGCGCTGGCCGATAAGACGTAGGGAACCGTGCCGACGGCTCCTGGTCTAACCCGCATCCGCCCAGTCGAGCCGGAGCAAAACGCCAAGCGCACGGTGACGCTGACCGGCGTGCGCATTTCGGTGCCGCGCTTTTCCACGCAATGGATGGTGCCGTCCTATCATACGGCCGCACCCGGCGAGGCCGAGGCGCTCGACTGCTGGCCGACATCCTCGGCGGCGGGACCCGCAGCCGAGGATGTCCGCCAGCAGTTTTCGACCGCATACGCGCCCAGCTTCTCTCCGAAATCATTGCCAATGAGCGCGAACCTCACGCGATCGCCGAGCTGGCCTGGCGGCGCGGATCTACGGCACGCATCCGTATTCGAGACCGCCCAAGGGAGCCTGACCAGCGTAACGCCCGCCGATCTAAGCGCCTTCCACAAAGCCGCTTTCGCCCGCGACGGGCTGCATGTGGCGGTCGTAGGCGACATAGATGCCAAAGCCCTAAGAGCAAGGCTCGACCGCCTGTTCGGCGATTTGCCTCAGAAACAGGCGCTCGCCCCCGTACCTGATGCCACCCCGAAGCGGCGAGCGGACGCAGGTCGCATACGCCCTCCCCCAGACTTCGCTCCAGCTGGCTTTTCCCGCCATGGGACGCAACGACCCGGAATTCTACGCGGGACAGCTGATGAACGATATAGTCGGAGGCTCACGATTTACCTCACGTCTGTTCCAGGAAGTGCGCGAAAAGCGCGGCCTTGCCTACGGTGTCTCGTCCAGCTTGGAAGCCTACCAGCCCAACATGCTTGTCGTGACGACGTCGACGCGCGCCGACAGGGCGGCCGAGACGCTCGACCTGATAAGACAACTAATCAAGGAGCTGGTGGACACAGGCCCAACAGCGGCCGAACTCGAAGCGAGCAAGAAGTATCTGATCGGCGCCTATGCTATCGACAATCTGGGTTCCTCCAGGTCGATTTCCGCCACGCTTGTCGGGTTGCAGCTCGACAAACTCGGCATAGACTACATCCAGCGCCGCCCTGCCTCATCGAGCAGGTGATCCTCGACCAGGCAGGGCGGCGGCGAAGAAGCTGCTTTCGGCCGAGCCCGCGATTATGGGCGTTGGCCCGTGACAGCGAATAATCCCACGCTCTACAATAGCTGAAGGACCCGCCGACCTACGTGTGGCTGATCCGACTATGGTGTGGCAGAATGAACGCCTTGAGTTCTGCCTGCTCGCCCTCGCAGACCAGGTTCTCTCCCGTGGTTCGATTCCCGACCCGAAGAACGCCGTCGTTCCGAGAAAGTATTCTAACTTTTGCGTATACCAAATACGGGAAAGTTAGAAACTCTTGAATATGAAGCGGATTTTGCTAGCTTTCCCGTATCTCAGACACGGGAAAGTTAGAAAATGGCCCTCCACCTCGTTGGGGAAAACATCGATAAAACCCGCAGCCACTATCAGGCTGAAACGGGCAAGCTCGTCCAGCTAATGCGCGGCATCTATGTCGATGCCGGGGAGGATATCGAGGCCACGATACTCAAGCACGCCGTCCGCATCGCCAATACCTGTATCCCAACGCTTACCTCTCGGCGGCGAGCGCTGTGCTTCTCGGCCCGACCCGGGATGGCCGCCTGTTCCTGAGCGGGCGACGAATACAGCGCAGGCGCTTGCGCTTGCTGGAAATCATTCAGAACGCAGCTCCCGACCACCCATCAGTCGCTCAAGCGATTGTCGATGATGGAATGGGAGAATTCCGGATCGACGTCTCCTCGATGCGCCAGCGCTTCCTCGAAGCTTTCCGCCTGCGCAGCGAACACGCGGCATCCATCGACGAGACGATGCGCGAGGCAATCGCGAACCGCCTCATAGAACAATACGGCAGCGCCCAGGGCGCTGCCGACGCGACATGGGCGCTCGCCCGCGCGAACCAGTGGTATCGCGAGGGCGAGCACGCCGAGCGCTTTTTCCTCCGCCCTCCACTGACCACAGAACCCGCACGCAACGAAGCCGCGCTCGATCTGATCGTGGCGTGGCACGGCGCTCCGCTCCGAAATCTCACACATGATGGTTTTGAGTGGCGCTGGAATCCAGACGATCAGGGCCCGCCACTTGTTCGCCAGACCACGCCGGGCAAGCTCCCTCCTTTCATTCTGTCGCTGCTGCCTGAAGGCTGGCTTGCGTCAGTGTTGAACGACCGCGACGAGCGCGCGACGCTACGCTCGGGCAAACGCTACATGTCCAACATCACCATCGTCGAGCGTGCGAGCGATCTCTCCGCCCTGCCGCCCGACATCCTGTTAACCCGGCTCAATGGCTTCACTAAAAACACTGTCTTCACTGGCCAGTATGCAGGGCCGGGTCGCGGCGACCTGGAGCAGAGTTTCGAACGCAATCTCGCACAGATATTCGAGCGTACCGATACGCCTCGCCTTTCGGGTGTTCAGATCAAAGCGCCTATGTTCCTCAGTGCTGATGGCACCCTCTCTCCCAGTGTCGGCCGGCCTTTTACCCACATTCTCAAACCTGCGGGTACGGGCGGATTTGAGGCCCTGCCAGTTGTCGAATGGCAGTCGCTCGCTTTGGGCAGCGCGGCCGGTTTCAAGACGCCCGCGACAGCGCTCGTCCCGATGCCTGACGGGATGCCTCCGGCGCTACTCGTGGAGCGGTTCGATATCAGAACGGGCCTCGAGGACAAACACCTGCTCGCGCTTGAGGACTTCTGCTCGGTACTTGGCGTGCCCACCGAAGCAAAATACGACGGCACGATGGAGCGCATCGCGCGGGCACTAAGGCCGCTATCGACCTCTCCCGAAGAAGACGTCCTGCTTGTCCTGAAGCGATCCTTATTCGCCTGGCTGATCGCCGATGGCGACATGCACCTGAAGAACATGGCACTGCTGGAAATCGCAGAGCCCGGCAGCACGCAATTCAGCTCAGTTCGCATGGCTCCGCTCTACGACGCGGTCACGACTGGCGTGTTTCCACGCCTCGAAAAAGACCGGATGGCCCTCAAGCTGAACGGCAAGGACGATCGTCTGCGGCGCGCCGACTTCAAGGCTTTCGCGAGCACGGCTGGCCTCAAGGCAGCCGATGCGGATACCAGCATCGACGATCTTGTTGCAGCCCTCTCACGCGCGCTCAACCACCTCGAATTGCCGCCGCCTCTATCAGACGGCTCTCAAGGCGCGAAGATGGCGGAGCAAATGCGCGCGATTGTCCACGAACGCATCGAAGGGTTTGCATAGATGATCGATCTAACTGATACGCCGGTTTCCATGGACCGCACTTCCCAGCCGTGATGGGCGAGACCGCCCCGACAAAGCTTGGCAAGGGCTCGAAAGTTCAGGCTAATGATAGATGCTCAGTGGAGGGCCTATCTTCTAGCGCCGGCGACGTAGCCGCTCGATCGTCTGCACAATCCCTTCGGGCGTCGGCTGGCGCAGTCGATGCGGTCGAGATATCTGCTCGTCGCAGCAATGTTCACGGTGGTCTTTTTGGAGATCCATCCATTCCAGGACGGCAATGGAAGGCTATCGCGTTCTGACGACGCTTCTGCTGATGCGCAGTGGCTATGCTTATGTGCCTTACTCTTCGCTCGAAAGCGTGATCGAGAACAGCAAGGAGGGCTACTATCTGGCGCTTCGGCAAACTCAAAAAACGATCCGCAGTCCGAGGCCTAATTGGCAGCCCTGGGCTGTTTATTTCCTGCGCGCTCTTCAGCAGCAAAAGCAGCGGCTTGAGAAGAAAATCGAGCGCGAGCGTCTCGTGCTCGGTACGCTTCCGGAACTCTCCCTTCAAATAGTTGAAGCCATCAAGGAGCGCGGGCGAATGACCATTGGCGAGATCGTCAACCTGACCGGTGCAAACCGGAACACCGTCAAAAAACATGTGGCAACCCTGGTCGAAATAAACCATCTAGCCCAACATGGAACCGGCAAGGGAACGTGGTACGGCAGACGTCAACACAGACTACTTTATGTGATTCAACCCAGGAAACGCACTACGTCCATTTACGCGAACACCATATGATAAGGAACACTCTTTTCGAGCTTAATCCCCCGGGCAAAAAGTTTTCGAGGGCTGGTTGCCGCCGCCCTCAGTGCAATTAACCGGTATTCAGTTCCAGCTTGCCAGCAGCGGTTATCAGCGTGGAGTCGATGGTAAGTCCTCCTTTGAAGGCGGTCGCATTCGAGGGGAATGCTCTACAGGGACGACCCGCCGTAAACGACGTTCTTTCGAAAATCCCCGACTTCTTCCACCACAACGACCCCCCCTCTCGTTTTTTGGGGCGCGACCTGCACGGTCCCGAGCCCAGCTTGCAGATGATCTGCGTGCCTACGGTCGCAAAGAAGGCATCACCGTGCTGATTCTCGATTGTGGTCCCTTTTGATTTTCCACGCCCGTTTGTGGCGCTCGCGATGGGGCGCGGCAAGATCGAGGACTTTTGAAAGCAATTTCAAATCCGATGATGCTCAAAAAAGGCATTTGGCTGCACTGCTGCTATTCGGACCGATGGCCGGTACGCGCGGTGGGGAAGCCGATGTCCATTGTTCAGTTTGCACCTGATGAGAACCGCAAGCCATCGACCAGAAGAGTTCAAGAATTCTCCCTTTCAAGTTGAGTGGAATGGTCTACCAGCCGTATGGCCGAGGCCCTATAAGGAACCCGCAGGTGCGGAGTACACGCCGAGGCTCTGCCGATTATACATATCAGCTGCCTTTGAGAGGAACCCGGTTTGCCCCTGTGCCTGCCGATGATCCGCCACCTGAAATCCCCGGACCTGTTTGGCGCCGTCCATCGCCTGCCGGCACTCGGCAGACCGGTTGGCAATAAGACGTTCGAGGTCGTCAATCCGTCGACCGGCGAAGTTTTGGCAGAGCTTCCCGATATGGGCGTGGAGGAGACACGCGCTGCGGTAGACAAGGCCTATGTCGCGCAGCCTGGATGGGCGGCGCTGACCGCCGGGAGCGCAGCGACATTCTTTGGCGATGGCATCAGCTGATCATCGACCATGCAGGCGATCTCGCCGCGATTCTGACTGCGGAAATGGGCAAGCCGTTTGCCGAAGCCAAGTCGGAGGTTTCGCATGCGGCCGCGTATCTGCAATGGTACGCCGAAGAAGCCAATCGCATCTATGGCGAGACGATCTCCGCACCGTCTACAGACCGTCGGATGATGGTGATCAAAGCAGCAGATCGGTGTCGTCGGCACGACTACGCCATGGAATTTCCCAGCGTCGATGGTGGCGCGCAAGATCTCGCCGGCCCTGGCGGCGGGCTGCGCGATCGTGCTCAAACCTGCTGAACAGACGCCGCTCGTGGCAGGTGCAATATTTGCCCTCGCGCAGCAAGCCGGCTTTCCTGACGGCGTTGTCAACCTGGTCTATGCGTCCGAAGGTGATCGCGTGGGGCCGCGAACTCTGCTCCAATGCCAAGGTCCGAAAGATCAGCTATACAGGCTCCACTGAGGTTGGCCGACTGCTCATGCGCCAGTGCTCGGACCAGATCAAGAAGGTCAGCCTCGAGCTCGGCGGCAATGCGCCCTTCATCGTCTTCGACGACGCGGATATTGACGCTGCCGTTGACGGCGCGATCCAGGCGAAGTTCCGCAATGCCGGCCAGACTTGCGTTTCATCGAACCGGCTTTACGTCCAATCGAGCGTTCACGATGAGTTCGTCGAGAAGTTCGTGGAGAAAGTCCGGCACTTATCGGTTGGCGACGGCTTCGCTCCGGGAGTGGACGTCTGACCACTCATCGACATGCATGCTTTGGCCGAGATCGAGTCCCACATCGCAGATGCCGTTGCCAAGGGTGGGATAATCGATGCGGGGCCAAACGTATCGGCAAGGATGGCACCTTTTTCAAACCCACAGCCTTCACCGAGATCTCCAGCATCATGGCGGTTGCGCAAGAGGAGACTTTCGGGCCGTTGGCGCCGATCATCCGCTTCCACGATGCGGATCAGGTTGTCTGTGAGGCAAACGACACGATTTACGGGCTCGCCGCCTATTTCCATGCCTCGAACCTGAGGCGTGTCTGGCGCGTGGCCGAGGCATTGGAATATGGCATGATTGGCATCAATACGGGGCGTATGTCTTCGGATGCGGCGCCCTTTGGCGGCATGAAGCAGTCCGGCATCGGGCGGGAGGGTTCCCGCCACGGGCTCGAAGACTACCTCGAAATGAAGTACCTCTGCATGGGTGGAATCTAAATGACGTCGCCCCGAGTTTCTCCAGTTTTGGGTTCGTTTCCGGCGTGGGTTGTGCGCTGCTGGGCGGGTGAAGCGACGGGGGCTGGCGCGGAGCCTTTCGCATAGCGCAGCGCGAGCGACCGTCGCGGATTGAAGGTGGTGGCGAACTTGGCCGGTGTCTGCCAGGCGATTTGGGAGTGCGGCCGCGCGGTGTTGCAGTCGGCGCGCCACAGGCGATAGCGATGCTTGCCATGCGCATGGAATGCCATTCGACCGGTTCTGATCCGCGCAGGAGAGGATGGCGTTCGAGATGAACTGGCTGGCATTATCACTGACCAGTGATGAGCCGGTCAATTCCCGGGCAACCAAGTGCCCTCGACCGTGCTGAATAGTGCGCCTTTGCCATACCGGCGGATTAGCGCGGCCGACCTTACTTCGGCATGATGCGAGCAATTTCTGCACCAGGCGCGCAACGTATGCCACTCCCTCAGATCGCCCAGCGATACGTCTGGGCCTGCATGTTTGCTGCCTTCTGCGATGGCTTGCCGACACTTTCGGCTCGCCGGGTGTGATGATCTTCTTCTGCGTCTTTCCCTCTCGGCGATATTGCCGTTCGGCCGTCCCGACCAAGGCCAAACCTCGGGCCGTTTTCCCGTTCCCGGGTCGAGCTTGAACGTCTCGTCGATGATGTTCTGGCGTGCTGCGAGCTCAACGCCGAGGCGCTTGGCATCGATGCATGGCACGACATATTGCGGCGGTGTCGCACGTGTTCGACGGTTTGGGCTTCAGGATCGTGCGGATGGGCCACGCTTTTCTGGCGGCGCGAAACACGGGCAATGCGCGTTCAAAACCTGACAAAGGCAGAAACTTGTCAGGTTCAATCCAACCGCCATCCGGGCACTGCGGAGGTTTTTCAAAGCATATTCATGCACTTGCGCGCTGAGCCCGCTGGCATGGACCTTGCAACGCTTGCAGCAGGACGGTATGCAATGGAGCAGACGAGGATGTTCTCTCCCCTGAACCGTGTGCCGTCTCTGAGAGGGAAATAAGCTCGTGCAGAAAATCTCACAACCTTTGACAACGGCTTTGGAGAACAACGTGGTGTTGCAGATCGAGTCCCCGGCTCCTTCGATTCAAGCGGAAACCTGGCTGCGTGGCGAGCCCCTCACCAGCTTCGAGCCCGGCAAAGTGTACATCGTCGAATTTTGGGCAACTTGGTGCGGTTCGTGTGTGGACGGGATGCCCCATCTGATGCAGCTGCAGGAGAAATACAGGGAAAGCGGCGTTGAGATCGTAGGAGTCGCGGCTAGTGAACGCGCTCCAACGGCCGATGAGGCCCGAAGCACGTTGGACGCTTGGTTGACGGAAAAGTTCCCGAATCTGAACTATCGGATCGCATTCGACTCCACAGGCGAAATGGACAAGCTTTGGATGGAGCCCAGCTTTTCTTTCTGGATTCCCACCAGTTTCGTGGTCGACCGAGACGGCTGCATCGCCTTTATTGGTGAACCGACGGAACTCGATGAGGTCTTGCCGAAGGTGCTTAACGGCAGCTGGCGCACCAGCGATCAGGCAAAATCCGCCGATGCGGAGCGGATCGCGGAAGGCGAACCCATAGCGCGCGAACAAGCGCTGAAGAAGCCGATCAAGGACAGATATCGGGCGGCGGTGGAGAAAAAGGATTGGAAGACGGCGCTCTCGGCGATCGAAGAAGGCATCGCCTTGATGCCGGACAACCTCGGTTTCCGCCGTTCTCATGTGAATCTGTTGCTTCACAAAATGAAGGACATGCAGGTCGGCTTGCCCGTCATGCGCCAATTCGTTCGCGACGCGATCAACAGAAACTCCGAGAATTGGATGGTTGCGGCGTTAGACGAGCTCTTCTTTCCGAATCTTGACCATTCGCACTTTCCGTCTGCTGAGCGCTTGGCGATGGGAAAACAGCTGTCCGAACACATCCTGGCACTGAATCCCCCGGAAAGCGACAAACGTAAGCTCCTGCCTTATCGTTTGGCAGCCCTGTACTATCACGAGAGCGGCAACAAAGATCGGGCGATCGAGTTGATCGAGATGGCATTGAAATCGCAGGGCGGTCCGGAGCGTATCCGGGACCAAGATGAACAGGACGAAATATCGCATTTGCTGCAGTTCCTGGCCTACTTCAAGGGTGAGAAGGTTTGTTACGGCGCTCTGTGTGCGGCTCCAAACAATGGCCGATTCGACAGCTGGTATACCGTTTGCGGCTGACCGCCAGCTTATGTGAGGGACAGAATTGGCCGGGCGGACAGCTCTTGATGCGAACGGCGCAAACCCCCGCCCGGCTTGCGAAATCACCTGGGCCGCTCTTTTGGACCTAAGTCCGAAGGACTGCGGCCTTCTACGATGCCCGCCTTTGTTTAGGCGGGCTATGAGCTGAGCTACGGGTTTTGCCCGCTTCTAACCGTTCGCCAGCCTAGCGCAGGTGCCTCTCAACACCTCCACCACACCAAGGTTTCATGCGGGTAGCGAATTCGATCTTGGCGGCATGGCCATTAAGCACATGGGATGGCCTCGCTGGCGGCATGCCTGTGATCTGGTGCTGCAGCCCACGCTTGCCTCCGCCAGCGGTTCGATGAGGCAGCCTGTCGCACAATTGATATCAGGACTTCAATGCCGGAACACCGGCGCCACCCTCAATTCAATAAATGAGGTGTCGCGCACCACGGTTGGCTGCTTGATCCAGGCAATTCCGGCCGCCGTCATCCTCAATGAGGTGACCTCGACCAGAGCCTCGGCCTTGAATGGCATGATCGAGGTGCATGGGTGCGGCCACCGTCATTTTCGTCAATCCGAACGGGATTTCTTGCAACCGCTTTGCGGCTTTATCCAACACGCCAAGGGCCGCGCTGTCGACAGGTGGCGCGAGCTTGGCGCCGAGGCGTCCACGTCAACAGATTCTTCTGACAATCGGGACTTGTACGATCACCCCAGGGGGGCGAGAGCCCATGACGATCATCGTCGCGCCGGCCGCGATCTGAAGCAGGCGTCGGCGCGCCTCCCGCCTATCTTCTGGCGAGGCTTCGGTGAAAGACGCCGATGGCGGAACGGAAACACCAGGACCGGCTGAATAGATCCCGAGCTGTGCGATCGCGTTCGGCCAAGTTGAGGAAAGCGAGCTGAATGCAGGACTTTGCACGCTAGCACCGCGTTGCCGGGCCATATAAGAGATTTGGCCCGGCGCGAGAAGCGGCACTCGTGGCCAAAGAACGGGATCGCACCGGCCGCCACGCTGTCAAAATGCCGAAGTTGTGATCCGGCACGACGCTTAGCTTCTTCCCGCTCTGTGGCGATGAAGCGTTCCAGCGTGTGAATCTTGAGCACACCTGAAATCACTTCGTCGCCGAGAACCAACGCCGGCGTGACGTTGATGTACAGCTCCTTGGCGAGCGCGCAATTGCGCTCGAGGACGTTTTCGATGGCGCGGTCTTCCATGTCCCGCTTGAGCTGCTCAACCTCGAGGCCAACGTGTCGTGCGATAGTCAAGATGTCGAATTGGCTGAGCTGGCCGCGAGCAGCCATAAGGGCGTGATGGAACGCCTCATATTTTCCCTGTTTGCTGGAGGCGAGCGCCGCCAGTGCGGCAAATTTGGAACCCGGTCTCTTGCCCGGACAATGTTTGTAGACAACCTTCAGCATGGGATCATGCTTGAGGGCTTGCTGGATTGTACGGTCTTCCGCCCGGCACCGCGGGCAGTTGTAGTCCAAAAATAAGACGAGAGGGACGTCGCCATTCGGGTTGCCAGCAGTTGGCGCAGCGGCGTCGTTTAAGAGTGCGTCGCGCCGCTCTGGAATGAGCTTCCGCCAAAACGCGACGAGCCGGCTATGGTTTTCATGCTGGCGCACGTAGTCTTTGGCAACTGGACCATATTGCGTCGCCAGCCCGAAAAAAAGCAGGGCTAGGGCTGAAAGAGCGATACGGCCGGCTTTTGGCGTAAGGCATGGTTAGGCTCCAATTAACAGTGAACGGCAGGGCGGCAACGGCTGGCCTTTTGACGTCAAAGGGGGCACCGCTTTAATGCCTCACCCGCTGTTCGCGGATGACGGGAGGTCAAGGGGCTCGTGCTATTCGAAGAGATGCGGTGGGATGGCTGGGCCCAACAGCCGACCCATCCGTGAGCGGCGCTGTGTGCGTGCGAACTGCCCCCGCGGTCGCCGTTCGCCGAGCGGCTTCAGGCGGCCGAGTGCGATGGCTGAGCGTGACTGCAGCAAACACCTGCACGTAAAGCTGGGATAAGAGGGCTTAGGGCGCGCGGGACTCGCGCTGCGGTGTGCGGGATTATATTCAACAATTCTTGTCTCCTAACCGGATCGAGGCAGGTTCCTCCCTCCCGGGCATCTCCCGTCGCTGCGCTCCGGTCGAACGTTGCACCAAGGGTCCTTGCAAGCCCCGCGCCAATCGCGATGTCGGCACTTCAGGAAGTGATTGCGCGGGCGGCAGGTGGGCAGTGGTCAGCGCGCCTTTCCAGAATATCGCTCGCATAAACGTCCGGCGAGCGGCTCCGAGCGTACCTGCCATCGCCGGGCTCTGCGACAGCCTGAAATCTATCTCGAACCAAATCCGAATCGCTCGTTGAGTCTCGTCCCTCCCAGCGCGGTAAACCGCGCCTCGATCTCGGCATTCCAGCAAGCCTCCCACGAAGTTCGCCCGCTGGACAGGGTGAAGGTCTGCTGTCCGATTAGCTGGTTTAAGATCAGCTCAGGCTGCGGCGGCCGCTCGATCTCGCAAAACTCTACAATTCTGCGAATGGTCTCGAGCTGAACTTCGCGTCCTTGGTCGCCTATGATCTGCTCATAGCTCAATCCAAGAACATTCTCCTGATCCGCCCACGGTGCCACTGGATGGCAGCGATCATTGAAAATGAAAGGCGCGATCTCATCGAAGTACTTCAGCATTTTGTCAGGTCCGTCCGGCTCATTGCGCCACGTAATCTCAGCCCTCTCAGGCGGGCACCAATCGCTGTCACCTACATATCGCATCTGCGACACAATTGCCGCACGCATTTCGCGCGAAAGAAAGACGATCTTGAAATCCGCTAAACAATGGCGAGTGCCGATGTCGCACGGTAGATGCCCATAGCCAAACTGACCGGGCTGAATAAAGCGCGAGGATATCTCGATCGGTATCCATAGAATATTTTCGAAATGAGTGAAGCGAGCTCGCTCGACATCCACAAAGCGGAAGTCTCCAAGATAGTCTTTATTAAAGAACACATCGGACTGTACAAGCCCGAGCAGTCCAAGCAGACGGGCATATAGGTGGGTGCCCGCCTTCGGAATGGAACATATCATAACCCGCGAGCTTGAGCGGCCGGCCGTCGGCTTGATTGACCAAGATTCATTCGAGCAGGGATAAAGTGGAAAGGGTTGACCCGCGATATCGCGCAGCTCTTCTGGAAGCGGGTGAAACATTGTGGTTTCCTCACTGTTGCAGCGGCTTTTTTAAACAGCCGGAGCCAATGCGCGACAGGACAAGTTCCTGACCAGCTTGACCCCAAGCAGTCGCGCCCTCTGTTGCCGTACCAGAGAAGTAAAGCCCGTCGCATGCGCTAGCCGCGAGACGAACCGCTAGTACGGGTGGCATCGGCAAGCTCGTGGCCAACTTGCTGAGATGAGCTATTTACCAAACGCCACGTCGGCGTTCCCTAGAGATGTAGTCACCTTGTCATGCCCCCGTTTTCGATCGGACGATGAACCTAATCATAGAAGAATGCAAGTAAGATTGGTTATGTCGCCAATATACTAATGAATATATTTTCCCAGACGGCACCGCTTGCGTTGCCGTGCAGTCGTCCCCACTGCCCTGACGACGAGGACACCACGGTTTGCGCGGCGCATGCGCAGCCAGTAAAGTAAGCTCCATTGACAGCATCGGGCCAGGAGACGTCGTTAAACGAGGCCACTCGCAAGACCGCCTCGCGAGCGGCCGAGCGCATGCCCTCGCGTCCATTGCCCCGACTGCCGAGACATGGGCGCGAACGGAGCGGCAGCCGGAATCCGATATCGACCTTGTCTATGATCTGCGTCAGTGAACCGTCAGCGAGACTCGAATATGCAGGGCCTTGCTAGGCCTTCGCGGGTCGACTGCCAGCTTGGAACGAACACTAAGACACATGCGGAAGCCCCGACATACACAGAAATTGCTGCTAGACATCATCTATGATGCAATTAACACGGCTCCGAATGCGCTCGCACGTATAGCTCTGTATGTTGCACAAGACCCCGAGGCTGTTCTGGCGCTGTCCATTGCCGACCTTGCGCGCAACACCGCTACCGGTTCTGCTTCAATTGTAAGATTTTGCCGAACCTTGGGACTCGCGGGATTTCGCGAGTTTAAGATTGCGCTCAGCGGCGAAATTGAGCGGCGGAAGTTGAGCGGCGAACTGGCTGAACGCGCGCCATCAGAAGCTGTAGACACAGCTCCTCGGATCGCCATCCTCAGTTCTGCTTTACAAAACTCAATTTCCGTGTCCGCTCGTGGTTTTGACGACCTTCAAATTAGTGGGTTTGCCAACCGCATCCGAGCGGCCCGACGCGTCGAACTGTTCGGCACGGGGCCGTCATCCGTCTGCGCTGATATTCTGGCCATGCGACTGATCTGCCTAGGTTTCCCCGCACATTGCTCGGGGTCCGCCACCGTGTCTCACGCTCTCGCGCGAGGGCTTGGCTCGTTGAGCCTCGCCATTGGCATTTCGTCGCGTGGCCACACTGTGGAAACCAAGGATTTTCTGGCTATTGCGCGCGAAACCGGAGCATACACGATTGCCATTACGACCCGCGTTGACTGCCCGATCGCCCGGACTGCGGACGAGGTGGTATTGTTTACCTCGGCTGAGGCTTGGCCACAGGCCGGGTCGGCGATGCACGTGCCGCCTCTGGTGTTGCTGAGCGAATATCTTTGCCAGTGTCTGCAGATGGCGGAAGTCTGAATCCCCACCAAGGCCAATTCGGGCAGTTCCGAGGTTATTTCCGGATCCCACCTCGGTCTTCGTCGCGCGTGCTCGCGTGCACGAGCCATTGAAGCGATAAACTTGAACCGCACTTTCGACTGTGCGTACTGCGTGCTTGTTACATGGAAACGACGAACTCACCGAGCAACCCTCTTGCCACGGCGCGCGGGTGTTTGGTGATCATAGGGGAAGCTTCAACAATTGAGAAGCTGACGAACTACTACACCGGGATCAAACCGGAGGACAAGGCAGGTTCCTCGTCGTTGGGCAAGGCTGCAGCACCAGGTCGACTCCGTGACCTTCGACGGCGCGCTCGCCGACTGAGTGGCGCTGGAGGGCCTCGAGAGGGCATGGGTCGGCCGCAGCAGCGTGGGACGCAGGAAGGCAGGCAAGATCCTAGCTTCCTTCTTCACCGACAGCAAGTCAGCGGCTCCTTTTGCCGGTCGACAGATCGGTGGACCAGGTCGAGCTTCTTCCATGTCCACTTCTACGTTTGCCACGGTGTTCGGGAATTCCTGGGAGATTGGGGGCTGACATCTATCGCGTGCTGCCACGAAGGTTGGTATTGACGTATTTCGCGAGGTCTAGCGCGGAGATGCTACCAACCAATTGGTCCAGACTCATTTCGGCCGAGATTGAGGCGGAATGCTCCAGGAGTGCAAGGAGATCATCCCTGTGCTTCGAATGGTGGTTCTCCAGGTGCATCTCGACCTTTCGCGCGATGACGTCCGCGAAACTCGCCCTTGTCCCAAAAAGCGGATCGTTGATTAACGCCGTCGGTCGTTCCTGTTCGAGAACCCAATTTATCGCCAGGGTCCCGTTCGATCTCAAGAATACGATCTCCAGCTCCGCGTCGGCAGGTCGCGATGTGGCAATGGAGAACCCCGCGTCCGCCAGAGCCCTGGTATCCTTATCCACAGCCTGATTGAATGCGGCCAAATTGACATGATGAATGTCAATGTCGTTCGGCGCACGCTGGATGAACTGCGAAAGGACGCTACTGCCCGCTACCCAGCTATCTTTGCTCCGATTGCGCGAAATGGCGACCAACGCAATGCGCATCAGCTCGGGCATCATGCGCTTGTGGCCTTCTTTGATATTGAGAACAGCCTGTAAGTTACGTTGACGTCGGGATAGGTCCCGGCTCGCAGAAGCACAGATGTGAGATCATTTGAACCCGCAATCTTTTCAAGAAGGTCGTCACGGGCATTAGTGCCGAACCCAAGAACGATACGACCTGATTCCGTAAGGAACCTTGGGCCATCTGAAAGAAATCTCTCGAGCAAGTTGTACCCTGGATCGATCGCACCACCTTCGAGGTCGTGGACAAACTCGTAATCTTCTGGAGCGTAGCTCGACGGGTAGTTCCAAAATATGATGTCGAACCTTCTGCCAGGTGGAACATTGTTAAATATATCGCTTGCGATGACCTCGACGTTACTAATTCCGTTTCTTGCAGCATTCTCCAACGTGTTCGCGACGGCCCTCGGATTGATGTCACAAGTCAGCAACGACAGCGCGCCAGTCTTTGCCAACAGAAGGCCGGGAAGACCGAAACCGCAGCCGATTTCTAAGACGGTCTTTCCGTCGAATGGGGGAAAATTCTCGCTAATCCAACGCCAACTCTGGAAGTGCTCTGGAGGAAAAACCCCTTCCTGTACGACCAGATCCAGTCCGAATGCCTGCATCTGACGCGGGAAAGTGGCTTGTTGACTTGTCCGAAGCGTTGTCCTGATACGATCAAGTTCGCTCATTGTTCTCCGGCCTTCCGGCGCGGTGCCATGCCTGGTTGTTTTCCCGGCTCGACGGCATCAACGGTTCGCTTCAGTAAGCAATTCCAAAGAGGCATTGAAAACAGACCGGCCTCAAGAATGAGGCGGTCCCAAGATGAGCGGAGGGGTGCATACCGGAAGAGGCCTTCTAGACCGGCTCGATCCCCCTGGAAATACCGCTGGACGGCTGTCGTTAGGCCCGACTTTGCTGCGGTTAGGAGTGCTCTGTCGTAACAGAATCTTGCGTGGGCAAACGCGCTACCATCACTCCGATTGTCCGGCATCGGCGCAGCTCCCCTGTCGCCGAGAACGTTTAGCAACATTTGGAAAGATGAATGGGCAATGTAGCCGGAATCGAGAGAAATCCAAGCAGTCGCTTCGTCGCCCAACGACCGGCACCTAAGTATTCTCAGCTCAGCATCCATTACTTGATGACTATCGCTCACATGAAGGAGGTTCGTCACGGGATTATCGCAGAAAAAGAGACTACGTACGGTGCCGGATAAAGCCTGGGCCGGCTGTGTGTTACCCTTCAGTTTTTGCGACAAGTGCAGCGCATTAGGTCCGCTCCAGATCGTGGCGCAAACCGGACGCATGTCGAATAAGTCCAGCACCAATGGCCAATGCTTCCCGCCGGTGGAACAGGTAAGGGTATAAAACGCATCAATGGATTTGCGACTATGAATCGAAAAGAACCGTTCCGAGAGTTCCAAACCGGTTCGCCGGCGAATAAATTCGTCGAGCAGCGAGGTTAGGCCAGAGCGCGCGACTTCCGGGCCATACACTATCAGCGCCGTGGATGACATCATGCCGCCCCCCCCAAAGGGTCGCTTGTGATATGGGCCTTCCTGCTCGCGACGGTGATCCTAGTCGCTCTAACGCGTCTCCCTTCCAGCCAATCGGCGAGACGAGCGGGATGACGGGCATTAATCACAACGCCGGGAAGGCTTTTCTTCGCCATGAATTCGACCGCGCAGGCGTCAATCGAGGTGTGGCCGAGAAGGACAAGATCTTGAGCAGCGATCTGCTCTATAAGTGCAGCGGGATCGTCGGTTGCTCCACCGCGATGCACGCCATCGACATCTGTCAAAATCACCAGCTGTGGTGCCCCAGTTAACCAAGCGATCCACGCGGCAACGGCGTCGGATGTGACGTCCCAACTCCATTCCACTGGGTCAGCCGCAAACAGCAAACGGGAAGGCAGCAGCACTGGAATCTTCCCAAGTCTCGCGAGAGTTCGGCATTCGCCTAGGCTGGCCGATGGAACTAGTTTGGAAGAGAAGGCGGCATCCGCAAGCAAATACCCCGTTTGGTCCTGTGCTAGAGCACACGCATGATGCGCGGTACACGGATCTAATCGCTCGGCTGCATCAATCGCCTCAATTGCTTTGTCCGGGATGCCGCCGCCTGGAACAAGTAGGATTC
This sequence comes from Mesorhizobium sp. M1E.F.Ca.ET.063.01.1.1, assembly GCF_003998155.1. Lineage (NCBI taxonomy): Bacteria > Pseudomonadati > Pseudomonadota > Alphaproteobacteria > Hyphomicrobiales > Phyllobacteriaceae > Mesorhizobium > Mesorhizobium sp. M1E.F.Ca.ET.063.01.1.1. The sequence goes on along the minus strand of NZ_RZSC01000001.1, from coordinate 91,265 downwards.
GATGGCCCTTATCGGCGAGACGCTCAAGTTCAGCCAGTGCGAGCTTACACACGGCAAGATCACGCATGATGCTCCCGCCGAATTTGAGAACAATCGAAAAGCCATATGGTGGAAAACCTTTTATTGAGCAGTCCATCGGCTTGCCATCCCGCCCTCAGGCAACAGATACGATCTCAGGAATTTTTGAAGCTAGGTTTGGAAGCGCTGCCCAGACCTTTTGAAACGCGGCCGCGTACAATTTCATCACTTCAACGTCGTTTGGTGGAGCGATCTCCGACACGTAAAACATGGTGTTCAATATCTTCATGACGTTTGGAAAATCGGTCCTTGACCATTGGCCGCAGATATCCGGCAGATATTCAAAGACGGGCTTCGTCAGCCAGACCGCAACGGGAACTCCCTCGGCTTGAAGAAGCTTAATGATGAAATCCCTGGCCGTAGGGCCAGGTAGAAAACCGAGCTTTTCCGGCTCAAGACGCAACGGGAGATTCAGCATCGATTGTTGATGATCTGCTGGATCGAAAAGAGGCAGAAGCCCTGAGAGGTGGCCAATCTCCTGCCAAAGGAACCTAGCATTCCTTCGCCTTTTTTTAAGCTGCCGGTCAAGCTGCTTGAGCCTGTGATTAGCAATGGCAGCAGAGAATACATTGGGTCGGTAATTGTAGCCTTTGGAGTTCGGGGAGAATATCCTAGCTCCACATCGCGACGAGCTTGTCAGCGAAACATTATCTACATGGTGGATCAGAGCAGGGTCCCTCGTCAGGACAAATCCAAGCTCACCTGCCCCGAGGTGTTTAGCTCCGTTGCCGGAGAGAGAGAGTGCATCGCTCTCCAAGTAAGCTCCATTGACAATATCTTTCGCAGCGCCAATTGATTGGCAAACATCATCGATAATCGCCACGCCTCGCGCTCGCGCCGCCAATCTCAAGCTGGGAACCAAGAGGTTATTTCCGAACAGATGAGTTATGAGCGTCGCCGCGTCACCTGGCTTGATGAGGGAGGCCGCCATCTTCTCATCAACTCCGGCAAGGTCTGGCTCAACATCGACAAAGACCGGTTCGAGTCCACTGATCGTGATTGGGCCGACGGCTCCCGGCCAGTTCAAAGCCGACGTAACGACTCGGCGACCTCGGTTCCGGTAGTAGTCGAGAGCCACGTGAATAGCGGCTGTGCCGCTTCCAACGGCGCGCACAGACCAGTTACCCGACCAATCCGCTAGCCGCTTTTCGAGCTCAATCACCATAGGGTGATTGACGCGATGATATTTGCCGCTTTCGACAACATTTGCGAGCGCCTTCAAATGTTTACGTTTCGCAGCTGGCCAAAGAACAACTCGCCCAGCCGGCACCGTGGGATCTCCTCCAAAGAGCGCAAGAGAAGTGTCCTTCTGGTGGGCGCATCGTGTGCTTGCTGCCGTGGCTAAGCTTACATCCTTGGTCATATGATCTAGCCTGGTTGTGTTACATCGGCCATCGGCCACTCGCGAAGTCACGAGCCGAACCGACCCGTCTCTCGCATACTTTTGCGTCTTGCAACGAGGCTCGGCTAACCCACAAGAGCAGAGTCGCTCCTGAGAACAGGCTGGGCGCCGTAGCGCCCTCGCTACGTTGAGTTCAGGAAAGAGCTTTCAAGCTCGCAACCGGCGTATGAGGCGTCAACCTCGTCGGAAATGAACTCGCTGAACGATGCAGTCCCTCCTTCGTAAATCAACACCTAATAGCCCTTGACAAGAAGGGGAAGTGGTCCTCTGAAATATATTTATGGATATATTATTTATTCTCCGCCTACCTTTAGCCTCCTATCTGGGATATTTTAGTATCGGAAGTGACAACGCGAGGTTGCTTTTTCAGCCTCTCGTACCGGCACCATTTAAAAGATAAAAAGCGCAGCGCGGATGCGCAGGAATATCATCCCGCCAAAGCCGCGGGCCAGATAATCAGCCAACCTTGGCGAGCTGGGAGCACCCCGAGCTTCCGTAATTGGTTGAAGCACTCGCCGGACCGAGGGCCGGCGTCCAATGTTAGTAGCCCCTTTCGCGAACACTCCGGCTAGTGGGTTTGTGTCAGAATGACCTCCCGGGATCGTATTCTGAGCGCTCAGTGAGGATGTATCTCGTTGTAGTCATCCCACCGGGCGATCTGGCGGAGAACCATGGGTGATCATGCAAGGAGTGATGCGAACGCAATCACGCTTGAAGGTTTTGACCCAGGCTTCCGACACGTCGCTGGCGTGGGGCGCTTCACGGGCGTGGAGCAAGTAACGCGGTCAGCGCAGAGGCGAAGGCGCGTGTTCCTTGCCGGTGTAGGGGTGCCATTTTCCGACAGGTCTCGATCGGATGAGGCACCCTCGTCGATCCGAAGCGTCTCTTGACCGCCTCCAGCATCATATCGCACGGGACCCGCAGCCCTCCTGCGACGGCCCAAGCCGAATGGCTCAGCTACTCGGCTGATGTCGGCGAAAATCGCTCACCAATACTTCTTTGTAAACGTGAAGTTTGCCAGCTGTCTCCTGCTCATATTTTGCAAAGCGCGCGACACTGCGCGCTGTTCTACATCAAGGTGGTTAGTCAATGCGGATGCCACTGCGCTCGTAGTCTTGCCGAGCTGAGGCATTGCGTCAGTTAGCCTTGCAAGACTGGTTCGAAAAGCCGGGGAAAGCTCAGACGCGGTTATTTCTATGCGAAGGGCATGAGAGCAGAAACAGAACTTGTCGATGATATGGCAAATTTCGCAATTACATGCCCCCAGAGCTATGTCAGTGAATATTTCTTCCGCTCGAAGAGCGAGCTCCGTTGGAGATAACTCACCAGAGGGGGCGGTTCGGTCGAGAGGGTGAGTCCGTGTACGAGTTAGGGCGAAGGTAAGTGTTTCGCGCGCCACCACATACGAGTCCAATAGAACCCACTCGACCAGAGGTCTCGTAAAGTAGCCCCTTTGAGGAAAGGACACGATCTTCCCTTCCGCTGCAAGTCGGATAAGTGCTTCGCGTATAGGAGTCCGGCCGATGTTGAGGTCGGACGCTAGCTCTTTATCGCTGAGATGCTGCCCCGGCATGTGGGATTTGCTGTAGAGCAATTGAAGTACCGCGTCGTAGGCTGCATCGGCTTTTGCGTTCTTCTTGGCTTCAATAGCCAAACTGGGCATTTCTGTCCGACGACATTGGGCCGCATTTTTGCAAAACCACATCTCTACGCTTCCCCTTGTTTCGACGTCCTTTGAACGTTCGATTAGCAGAATTTGAGTTTCTGCGGCGTGCTATTTCTCGACATCCGGACATGACGCATGCACCGCGCGCCGCCTCAGCTGCATACACCATGCGTATGAGGTGTGACCATGGCCAGCCGTGGCGCTCGGATGCGGAAGCCTCAGAGGACCGGACGCGGAAAGATCTAGGAGGCGTTAGGCGCTCGACGCACCTGACCTGCGCGCAAACCATTTCCTGCGCTCGTCGCTTCGCCACGCTAGACGTCATGTTCCAGGGCTGAGATCGGTGGCCCGCCCTTTCGTGCGATTAAGAGACGAGGGTTGCTCGGATGGGCCGAGCCGATCCTCACGCACGGAGGGCGAGCCATGGGAGAGTATAGCGAAGCGTTTGTCGCGTTTGATGTAGCCAAGAAGAAGCACGCGGTGGCGATCGCGGAGGGCGGCCGCACCGGCGAGGTCCGGTTTGTCGGCGAGGTCGAAAATAGTCCTGCAGCGATAGAGCGGACGATCAAGAAGCTGGGAAAGAAGTATGATCGACTGCACGTCTGCTTCGAGGCCGGGCCGACGGGTTACGGGTTGTGCCGGCAGGTTCGCGATCTTGGTCACGACTGCATGGTGGTTGCGCCGGCCCTGATCCCGAAGCGGTCGGGCGAGCGGATCAAGACGAACCGACGGGACGCGGTCACGCTGGCGCGGCTGCATCGGGCGGGCGAGCTGACTGGAGTGTGGGTGCCGGACGTCGTCCATGAGGCTGTCCGCGATCTGGTTCGGGCCCGGGAAACTGCAGGCGACGATCTGCGCCGTAAACGCCAGCAACTGCTCTCCTTCCTTCTGCGCCATGGCCGGATCTACGAGGGCGGCGGTCATTGGACATTGGCGCACCGGCGCTGGCTTGCCCGCCAGAGCTTCGAGCATATGGCGCAGCAGATTGTCTTCCAGGAGAAGATCGACGCGATCGAGGACGCCGCTCAGCGGCTACGCCGCCTGGACGAGCAGTTGCGCACCATCGTGCCGACCTGGTCCATGGCACGGGTCGTCGAGGCCTATCAGGCGATGCGCGGCGCCTCGTTCCTGGTGGCAGTGATCTTCGCGGCCGAGATCGGCGATGTGCGCCGCTTAGATACGCCGCCGCAGTTGATGGCCTTCCTCGGCCTGGTTCCGGGAGAGCGCTCGACTGGCGATACGGTCCGCCGGTCGAGCCTTACGCTCGCCGGCAATCGACGCGCCCGCCGCGCCTTGGTCGAAGCGGCTTGGACTTACCGCTACCCCGCCAGGGTCAGCGAAGCGCTGAGGCTCCGGCTCGAGGGTCTGCCGAAGGCTGTCCGCGACATCGCCTGGAAGGCGCAAATCAGGCTCTGCACTCGCTATCGCCGCCTGAACGCCGCCGGCAAGAAGCCACCAGTGGTCGTGGCCGCGATCGCACGCGAGATGGCCGCCTTCTTGTGGGCTATCGGTCGGGAGGTCGCACCGTCATAGACAGGTCTCGACCCGACCCGCTGCACAGCGTTGGGGGTGGGGCCACGGTGGGGAACTCCCGTCGCTAGTTATGTGGCCGAGCCAACCCGCTCGACGCCCGCCCTCTAGACAGAGGACAGCCCCGAGACGAAGACACGGAAGGCGGTATCCAACCCGCGGATGAGAGTCTGATCAACCGTCGTCTCAGAGCTCCACCCCCAGCCCTGTGCAGCTTCAGCCGATCCGACTGCTTCGCCCACGCCGAGCAGACCATCCGTCTTGCGCTCAGCCTTGACAGGGAACATGAGAGACTAGCGGACTGCGCAACCCTGACCAGTTCCGCCCGGCGAGCGCTTACCACGGGGGCTTTGACCCACTCTCGGTGACATTTCTTTACACCGCCGACTAACGGCCTTTAGATCCAACTTGCCGCGGCCGTACATCTGTCGTTTCACCAGTTTGCGCTTGGCCCTCTCTTTGTTCGTAGACCATACTTCGGTGGTCGCCGCACGACGGCCGTCGTCACTAACGGAGCGACCGTTCTGACGGAACTTCCCGGGGTGGCATCTCTTGTCATTGCCCTCGGAGAGGCCCGGCTCCGACTAAAACTACACTTGGCGATCTGAAGAGCGAAAGGAAGGCTTCGCTGAAGGCGGTGTTGGCACCAACAGAGATCTTACCAAGCGTTCGCACAGCTATGCTTTGGTTCGCGAGGCATTGGGAGTCTAGCATTTCTGTGCCCCTTCAGACACTCGGCGATGCACTCACTCAGAAGAGCCATTGAAGGCATAAGCGTTGCCGGTCCAGGTTCGGCCAAGGCCCGCGCCGGAGCTGAGTAGGAGCACCTCATGCGCCACCTCAGAGACTGGCGATTTGTCACGCGTCGTTATTGCAAGCGTATGCGCTCCTCGGTCGCGGCCAGTTCTGAGAAAGGCGACGGTCTCTCGCTCATATCTTTCATAGGAGATGCCGATAGCATAAGCCGAAGCGTCCAGCCCATGAGCCAGACCGCGAGCGATGTTCACAATCCGGGGTCCCCAGCTAGATCAGGCGGCTGTGACAGTAGCTCTGCGCAGATTGCGGAGACGCCCATACCAAGAGCTTCGACACGCGTAGCACTCTGTAGTCGCTCCGTCAGGCGCTCGATCTGGGCGTAGTCGAGAAGGCGAGCTGAGGCCTCAACCGAATGTAGGAAGGCCGCGCTCAGGTTCGCACAATTTCCGGTCTTACATGCGAGTTCAGTGGCGAGGTGCTGTGTCAGTCGCCGGGCTTTATCGCGCTCAATCTCCCCGGTAACGCCACCCTGAACTCGCGAAACCCAGAGAGGCCAAGAGTACGGCAAAAACGCAAAACCGACGCTTCTCCGCTGTTTGTTTGACTTACGAGTTTGGAGATAGATAAGTCCCCAAGAAGCTCGGGGTTTTAGGCAACAAAATGCGCGATTCTGGATTGTGAGCTAGGCCCGCTGGCGACCAGATCGCATACCGCATCCCGCACCAAGCTTGATGACCTGTCCGCCATTGCACTGCCCGCCGGGGTATGGTGTTCCGGATGCAGGCGCGGGCGGACCGTCCACGCCGCTGCCCTCTTTCTACATTGGGCAAAGCAAACCTTTAAGTTCCGCCAAGTTCAGCAACAATGCCTCCGGCTCAAAGGTCCGGAGGTCATTCCTCAGTCGACTGGTATGGTGGCGAGCGCCCCCGAATGCGCAGTAGCGCATATTTGCATTTCGCGCGGCACTAAGACCGATGACGCTGTCCTCAATGACAAGGCACTCTCTGGCAGACACGCCCATGATTTCCGCCGCCAATAGCAGCACAGAAGGGTCAGGCTTCCGGACACCGATGTCATCGGAGGAGAAGAACCGTGAGCCTACAAGCCCCAAGAGACTGGCGGCTCTCATGCGGTGGATGAGTTCGAAACGAGATGTGTTCGATGCGACACAAAAGGGAATGGAAAGCCACTGGAGCAGTTCAATCGCGCCAGGTGTCGCCGACAGGGTCCCAGAGGCGGCCAGCTGGATCTCAGCCGCGGCCGTTTCCATGAAGTTCTTCGGCAGGCTTACACCGACAAGTCTTTCCAGATGCCGTTGTTGATCGTCCCGCTCAACACCGGAGAGCGTTGCCGTTATTTCATCTGGATGCACCTGGACACCTTCCGCGGCAAGTTTTGCCGAAATCACCTCCGATGCTACGATTTCCGTCTCCGCAAGGGTGCCGTCAAAATCGAAGATGATCAGTCGAGGCCGCGACCGATCGGACGTTTTGATCGATGGTGAAGCCATCATTTCGGATCACCGGGACGAATGACAGGCAGCTGATCAAGTCCCTCGTGACGATGGACAACGACATCCGATCCGTCCAACATGACGACATCGTATGATGGCGCAGCCGCCACAAATATGGGCTTGCCATATTGTTCCCAGTCCAGAACGATATGCTGCGCCGTGCCACGGCTGGCAGTAAACGATATGCCCGACAAACTGCCTGCTGCAGCAACATGCCGGTGACCAAAGAGCATGTGGCGGACCGATGCGTTTTTCCGAAGGATGGAAAGGAGCCGATCGGACTCCTTCATATCGCTCGTCTTAAAACAAGGCACATGCAAATCCGCCGGCGTATGGTGCATAGCAACCACGACTGGTCGGCCGGCGGCACGGAAAAGCTGGTCCTGCAGCCATTCAAACCGGCCACCGTCAAGACAACCGAAATGGCTGATGTCGTCCTTTGTGTCGAGCAAGACGACGAGCCAGTCGTGCAAGTCGACAGCCGCCTGAACGAATCCTTCCCCGCCGAATACGCCTCGAAATGCGCCGCGGTCATCGTGGTTGCCGATCGTCAAATGGACCGGGAGCCGGACCTCCGACAAGATCTCGCGCAAGAGTGCGTAAGCGGCTGGATCGCCTGTATCAGCAAGATCGCCGGTAATAAGGATGAGCTTGGCATCTGCGTGTACGCACGAGACATGGTCCAAGGTGTCGCGCAATCTCTGCGCCGGATCGATGCCGTAAAGCGTCTTGCCAGGGGCAACAAAATGAGGATCCGTGATATGAATGATTTTCTGCATTGCTCCACACTCAGATTGGGCCCGACCCTGGGAGGGACAAGAGACCGCTGCTGCGTCAGGCCACTTGATTGCCGTCGTTGTGGTGACCATCTATTTCAGGCGTCTGACAGCGAACCGTGAGCAGTGAGGGGTCGCCCCTCTCTGCCGCCCGGATCGAGGTGTTCGATTCCAAGCAAACACTTGACCGACGAACGGCAATAAATGTCGCGAGTTGTAAATGCTCGGGCCGCATAAGGGACCTCGGTCGCTATCGCTTTCGGTTGATCATGAAGTAACTCGTCCATCATCGAAACGGTGCCACGGGCCTGTGCTTCGAGCTCCGGTGAGTTCCCCCACGCAGACACGAATGCTCCTTCTTGACCCTCAATTGTAATTTGTGAGCAGCTCGGTCGAACACCGTTGAGTGTCGCTTGCGCGCCCGCCCCATGCCGCATCCGCCTGTCAGACTTCGCCGATATCGAATGCAAGGGATATCAAGTGGACGGAATCGCCGGGACAGTCGGTACAGGAAGACATTTTTGTGGGGTTGAGTGGATGGGAAGCTGCTGCAGTTCACCTTACGGCACCTGCTGCCACCGGGTCCGCCTCCTGCCATTTTGTATTGGGCTGGACTTCGCTCGTCATCAGCAGGACGCTAAGTTCTTCGGCTGATCGCGCGACCACCGCAGCGCCGGCTGACAGCAATCGTTGACCGTGGTCGTCGTGGCAGTGGCCGCCCGCGGTGAAACCGATCACCATCATCCCCGCGGCCACACCGGCTCGAACGCCTGCAATGCTGTCCTCGACCACGACGCAGCGCGCTGCCTTAGTGCCCATCTGGGCGGCAGCGAACAGGAAGAGGTCCGGTGCAGGCTTACCGGCCTTTACCATGGCGGAGCTGAACACGTGGGGATGGAAGTATGCCCAAAGTTCCGTCAGTTCAAGACCAAGCCGCAGCTTGTCCGGGGCGCTGCTCGATGCGACGCAGCGCGGCAATCGCAACTGATGCAGGAGTTGGTCAATGCCGCTGATCGCTTGCAGTTCCGTCTGGTAGCTTTCCTTTATCCTGGATTGCACGATGACGTCGAAGTCGCTGGGTAGAGGGCGGCCCCAGTCTTCTTCGATCATTTTCCGCATGGTGGCTGAGGAAAGGCCGGTAAACCGCAGAATCACATCAGAATACGACATGGGATAGCCAATGCGGGTAAGTTCTTCGGCATCGATTCGACTTGCCAGCGTCTCGCTATCGATCAGAACGCCGTCGCAATCGAAGATGACCAGTTCATAAGAGGCCTGTTGATTCATTGCATGCCCTCGGGAACCCAACCTTCTGCGGAGACCTCGACCACATGTCGGTCGCTAACTTCGAAGCGATGCACCAGGACCCCATCAACGTCGATTATCGCGATGTCAAAAGCGGGCGCATCCTCGACGAAGTCCGCGTCTCTCCGCGTGAAATGTGGAATGATCTGATGCGCCACGCCGCGGTTTGCACTGAAAGGGATGCCGCTCCAGGTGCCGCCAACATCGACATGCACATGGCCGTGGAAAATGTGCTGCACATTGCCGGCGCTGACAATCGCCTGCATGATCGGGCGCCAATTCTCGGTGCTCCAGGGTTCGAAATGCGGCAGGCCGATCGGCTGCAGCGGATGATGGACGAAGAGGTAGGCCCGCACATCCGACGCCTCGGCCACCCGGGCCAGCAGCCACTCGAGCCGACCATCGTCCAAGGAGCCATGACCGAAACCTTCCACCAATGTGTCGAGAAAAATGAGGCGCCCGGCAGATCCGTCGTGAACCGACTGGATAAAGCCGTTCTCATCGCGCGGCTCTCCAGGAAACGCCCGAACAAAATTCTCGCGGCTGTCGTGATTGCCGAGCAGAAGGCGGGCGGGCACGCGCAGTTCCTGCAGCACCTCGCGAAGCAGGACATAGGAAGCGAAATCTCCCTCGTCAGTGAGATCGCCAGTCACGACGCAAAGCTCGGCGTCGGCGTGATCGCGGTTGATGCGCTCAATGGTCTTGCGAAGCCGTTGGGCAGGATCGAAGCCGAAGAGCATGGCGCCTAACGGCACAAGATGGGGGTCGGTCAGATGAATGAGTTTCATGGATAATCCCGAAAAAGGGAGGGATGCCGCACAGGAGCGTGCAGCGTCTCGGACGAGGCGATCAGTTCGTTTTCGGCAGGAGTGCGCGAACCTCGGACGCCATGTCTGCGAGAGCGGCTTCCGGTTCCTTGGATCCAAGCGCAATAGCCGTCATCTCGTCGCGGAGGACCTCCCCGATCTGCACGCCGTTATCACCAGGCCAGGAGAACCACGGGCGGGCGCGGGGCGTCTGAAGCACGCTGGTGTACCAGTTCGGGTGCTTATCGTAGAAGCCGGCGAGATGATCCTTGTCGAGGGCAAGCGTGTTGGTCGGCATATAACCAGTATTCGGCACGACAATGCTCTGGCCTTCAGGACTTGTGGTGAACTTGACGTAGTCCCAGGCGGCGGCGCGCTTGGCGGGATCGTCGGTAAGGATTATCGCAACCATGCCGCCCGTCGGCATCGTCGCATCTTCAGCGCCGAGCGGCTGCTTGGCTGTGCGGAGCTTGAACCGATCTCCAATTTCACCTTCGAAACCGCTCACACTGCCGGCAGAGGCGAAGAAGAAGCCGAGCTTGCCGGAGGTGAAGAGCTGCCGGGCGGCATGGGAGTCGATCGCCGGCTGAGCGCCGTCGGTGTGGAACCGCTTGAACAGCTTGACGGCAGCCTGGCCTGCAGGACCGTCAAAAGCGATGTCGCTCTCCTTGTCGTTCATCATCTGGCCGCCGAAGTTGCGTACCAGGTTCTGCGTGGCCCAGTCGTCCGAGCCGAGCTGGTAATACATGCCGGACGTTCCATTGCCGAGCGCACCGACCTTGCCGGCCAGTGCGACGAAGCTGTCCCAATCGGTCGGAACCTTGTCGGGGTCGCCGCCCGCCTGCTTCACGAGATCGGCATTGTAATAAACGACCGGCGTCGACATGGCGAAGGGAAGTCCGTACAGATGGCCCTCGATTCTTGCCAGAGACAGGATTTGTTCCGTGTAGCCCTTATCGGCCAGGTGATGGGCGGCAACGAGATCGTCGATGGGCTTTACGAGCCCGCGCGTGACGAGCGGACGGAGCACGTTGAAGCCGACATAGTGAACGTCCGGCAACTCGCCTGCCATGCTCTGACGAATCAACGTCTGGACAGCTTCGTCATAACTCGGCGCAGCAGCGCGGAAGCTGATCTTGATTTCCGGGTGGCCCGCCATGAAGCGGTCTGCAATTGGCTTGTGGATCACTTCGTGTTCGGGCCAGGCGTAATAGACATTGAGTTTCGTCTCGGCTTGCGCTGGCATGGCTGCCGCTGCGACACCGGCAGCAAGGATCATTGCAACTGTTTTCACATTGCTCTCCTGAGTTTTGAGATGGGGGTTTTTAGAGACGGAGCTAGTGTCGGCCGAGCACCAGACCTCGGATGAAGTGTTTCTGCATGAGAAGGAAAAAAGCGACCAAGGGAGCAGTTACGAGAACGCCCCCCGCCATCAGCGCACCGACATTTCCGGCGCCCTCGCCGGCCTGCCGGAAATAGGCAATGCCGAGCGAAGCCGTCATCATGTCGGGATTGGTTATCACCACCATTGGCCAATAAAGATCGTTCCAATGGGCCACGATAGAGAAGATCGAGAAGGAGACGACGGCCGGCCAAGCTGCTGGCAGCATGATTCGCCAGGCGATCGATAGCTCGCTGAAACCGTCGAGCCGCGCCGCGTCGAGCACCTCATCGGGAAAGGTCACGAAGAACTGCCGGAACAGGAAGATGGCAAACACCGAAATGATCCAGGGCAGAACCAGAGCGGCATAGCTGTCGAGCAGTCCGGATTTTGCGAGGGCTATGTAGATCGGGATGGTTGGTATCTGCACCGGCACCAGAAGGCCGAGCAGGACGCCGACAAGCAGAATAGGGCGGCCCGGGAAGGACAGCTTGGCCAGCGCATAGCCACATGGGATGGCGATCGCGATCTGCAACACAAGAATTGCCAGACACACGACAAAGCCATTTGCCATGAACCGAAGCAGCGGAATTGCCGAGAGCGCAGTGCCGTAATTGTCGATTGCGCCGTGAAGGGTCGGCGTTGGAAGCAGGCTGCCGTCAAAGATCTCGCTCTGTGGCGTCAGCGAGGCAAGGATCATCCACAGAAACGGAAAGACCATGATGATCGCGCCGGTGACAAGCACAGCATGCGAGACAATGCGGGAAGAGGAAGATTGCCCCAGGATCATCACTGGCCTCCATTTGCTTTCCAGCGCGCCCGACGCTCGGAGACGCGCATCTGGACGAGCGACAGCAAAGTCACGAAGACAAAAAAGGAAACGGAGATCGCAGAAGCATATCCGACGCGGAAGAAGCGGAAACCTTCTTCATAAAAAGTGTAAAGAACGACGGAGGTAGATTTCATCGGCCCTCCCTGTGTGAGGACCGCGACCGTTTCGAAAACCGAAAAGGCGCGGATAATTGTCATCACGGTGACGAACACCGTAACTGGCGCCAGCATCGGCCAGGTGACCAGAAGGAAGCGCTTCAGTCCCCTGTCCGCCCCGTCGATAGTCGCAGCTTCGTAGAGCTCCTCTGGAATGGTCGAAAGGCCAGCCAGGAAAAGGATCATGTTGAAGCCAACCAACTGCCAGACGCCGATCGCCGCGAGCGCATATATGGCCGTCGCCGGGTCGGACAGGAACCTGACGGGCGATGCGCCCAGGAGCTGCAGCAGCGTGTTGGCAAAACCCAGACTTGGATGCAGGATTGCTTCCCACGCGGTCGCGAGAGCAACCAAGCTTGCAGCCACGGGCAGAAAGTAAGCGGTTCGATAGAGAACTGCGAACCGTGATCTAGCGATCAAAACGGCGACGAGCAGCCCCCACCCGATTGCCGTCGGCACGACCACAGCCACATAGAGCGCGGTGTTGCGCAGACTCTGAGCAAAGCCAGGGTCGGTCAACATGCGCGTATAATTAGCAACCCCGATGAATTGGATTCCGGCCAAGCCGAGCGACGCATTCGTGAAGGACAGAAAGGAGACAAGAATGGCGGGTCCGATGACAAGGGCAACAAGCAACAGCGTCGCCGGCACGGACAGAATTATGCCAGCTTGCGCCTGGGCCCGAGCCGGCCGGTACCTGCATGCAGTGTTCGGAGCTAAGGAACTGAGCGGAATGTCGTTGGCTAAGGCCATGTCAGGCTGCCCCGCTGTGATCGCCACGCTGGCGCGAGCCGTTGGAAGGAAAGAACCATGCCTTTTCAGCGTCGATGGTCAGTCCCAGATTGTCGCCGTCACGCAGTGATCGCGCGCGCTCGGCGGAAATGCGGGCGACGAACTGAGCGCCGGCCTCGGCATCGACAAAGACGTGAGCGTCGATCCCTGCTTGCTCAATGCGCGTGACGCGAACCGGCAGGGCTCCTGGATGATCCTTCTCAGCCAGGGTCGCATGCTCGGGGCGGAAGGCCAGCGTTCCGGCCAGCCCGGATCCGAGCGCGTCGCGAATGATGATCCTGCTGCCGCCGATCATGAGCCCGCCGCCTATAGGTGCGGCCACTGCCAGCTCGTTCAGGAATGGCTGCGCCAGGAAGCGCGCTACGTCTAGATCGACGGGTTCGCGATAGAGATCGGCAGGGGCTGCGACCTGACGGAGTTCGCCGCCAAAGATGACTGCGACGCGGTCTGAAAGCGCTGCCGCCTCGGCCTGGTCATGGGTAACGAAGATAGTCGTCGTTTCCATTTCCTTGTGAAGCCGTGCGATCTCGCCACGCGTATGGATGCGCAGCGCTGCGTCCAAGTTTGCCAAGGGTTCGTCCATCAGGAAGATCTTCGGCTTGCGCACCATGGCGCGTCCCAAAGCCACGCGCTGGCGCTGCCCGCCCGACAGCGCCGACGGTCGACGCTCGAGCAGCGCGTCGAGCTTGAGAAGCCCTGATGTCTGCCGGACCCGCTCTTGGATCGAGCGTTTGCGTTGGATGGCTCCGGGCAGCAGCGCGCCAATCACAGGAAGCCGTTCCAAGCTGCTTAGCTCACGCATGACCAGCGGGGCAGCAATGTTGTCGTGCACGCTCAGATGCGGATAAAGGGCGTAGCTCTGGAACACGAAGGCTAGGTCGCGGTCCTTCGGCGCCACCGCGTCCAGCCCCCTGCCGCCTGCACGCACATGGCCCTGGTCGGCACGCTCCAGCCCCGCGATGATCCGAAGAAGCGTTGATTTACCACACCCGGACGGCCCCAGCAGTGTCACAAACTCCCCCGCAGCAACCCTTAGACAGATGCCGCGCAGGACATCAATCGCGCCAAACCGCTTGCCGATGTCGTCGATGTGAAGGTCTAACGCTGCCATTCCGAGTTCCCTTTCGGTGGGCGTGACTTCTATCGGTGCTTTATTTCATTTTCGTGACAATATGGAGTTTAATTTCATTTGGCAACCGGTTTATCCATCGCCTTTCCGAGCGCCAGCATGAGGCTTTCGATCACAAAGATCTTGCCGATCGTCGATGTTAGGGTGCCGCCGATCGGGTGGTCTTGAAGGCCGGAGGCCTGCAGGGTGAAGTCAGCCGCTTTCTCGAGCGGGCTGCGGGCGCGATTGGTGATGGCGACGGTCAGTGCCCCCGCAGAACGGGCGCCCTTGAGGAACTGGACGGTGTCAACCGTGAGGCCGGAGATCGAAAGGCCGATCGCAACGCATCCGGGACTAAGCCCGCTGGCGACTTCGTGAGCCATGTTGGAATTCCTGAACGCAAAGGCCGTTAGCCCGACACGCAAAAGCCGATAGGCAAGCAGTTCTGCCGCTATACCGGACATTCCGGCGCCGTAGAGGTCGATCCGTCTGCTTGCCGCAAGCGCGGCGGCGACCTTCGCGAGAGTTTCGGAATCGGCATTGTTGTGTGCGATGCTGAGGTTTTGCGCCATGGTGTCGTGCAAGGATTGCAGAGCGCTATCCGCAGTTCCAGCAGCAGTAGGAGGCAGTCCCGGGCGGCCAATCTCGGCCGCCAATGCCAGCTTGAAGTCGCGGAAGCCGGAAAAGCCTATCTGCCGGCAAAGCCGCAATATGCTCGCTTCACCACTGGCCGCGAATTCACCTAGCTCCGCGACCGATTGGTGCAGCACCTTTTCCGGGTTTTCCAGAATGTATTTGGCAATGCGAGCGAGCGCATTGGGCAATCGATCGATGTCGTCCTGCAGGCGAGCCAAGATGCTCTCGTGCGATGCCGCTTTCATTGCAGGTGAGTTGACGCTCATTTCCACAATCCTCACCCCTTATGAATGAAGGAAAGAGCAGCGAGATACCATAAATTATCGATCAATTTCTGGACAATCGACCGAGGGCGGCCCCAAGGTCGCGAGAACAATGCCTCGCTCGTGACCATCCTGGCGTCGGTCCGCCAAGGTCAATAGTCCTCAATTCTCTCCGGGCCGGATCCACTTCTAAGCATCATTGCGGAAAAGCTGCGGCCTAATAGGTCGTATTTCAACCCCCTGTGATGGTGGCTATCCCATAGGTCATAATGCTCATTGGGGTCCTCTTTATGATCGAACAGCTCTCCTATTCCAACATCGTGATATACATTTAGTTTGTGACGTCCATCATAGTACATCGATGCGCGAGACCCTCGGCTGCCGCGGAACCTGAGGGAGTTGTGATACTCACTGACAACGTATGGCTTATGGCAATCCAGTGAAGTGTTCCCAAGCAGCATCTGGTCGAGTGACAGCCCCTGCATGGCCTTTGGGACCTCAAGCCCCGATAACGAGAGCAATGTGGGCGCAATATCGACCAGCTCGACAAGTGCATTCGACACCGATCCTTGGGCTGGGCTGCCAGGCACGGAAATCACAAGTGGGACATGCACCACACCCTCATAGAACCGGCAGCCTTTGTAGAGCAGGCCGTGGTCGCCCATCATATCACCATGATCGCTCATGAAGACGATGATCGTGCGATCCAGCTGGCCGGTTTCCGTCAAAGTGTCTAGTATCCGGCCGACCAGATCGTCCACCTGTGCCACCTCGGCGTGATAGGCCGCTCTCATCTCCCAAATATTGAACTTCGTTGGTGGCGCTTCATGCGTAGGTCCTGCCAATTCGTCGTTGTGCGCCTCACCCGCGTCTGTTGCTGCGTGCCAAGGATCCACCGCGAATTTCGCTTGCTGATCGACTCGTTCAAATTTCTTCTGGTGCTCGAGATCAATCGGCTTGAACGCAGGATCAGGCATATCATTTGGATTGAACCGCCTGAGGTAGTCTGGCGGGGGATTGAGGGGCGGATGAGGCGCGTCGATGTTAACGCCTAAATACCAACTACGATCAGAATGCATCTTGATGAAGCGCTCAGCCCGATCGCCTGCCCAACGCGCCTGCCGATATTCTGCGGCTGGTCCCGGACCATAGTGTTGGTCAAGATAGGGTTTGAAGTAGGCTTCGGGATTGATCCCTTTTGACCACATCCACGCATGATAGTCGTGGTTGCCTGACCACTCCGGAAATGGCTCAGGGCTCCAGTAGAACTCGGCAAATCCATCATCGGGGCGCTTTTCTATCATGCCACGTGTGGCAGACAGGTGCAGCTTTCCTATGTGCCCTGTATAGTATCCGGCGTTCGCCATCAGTTTTGGGAGCAAAACGAGATGCGAAGGAAATGTGCCGGCGCCGTTCTGATGCACTTGGTGTGCGATCGGATACAAGCCTGTCAGAAAGCTCGTTCGGCTCGGCGTGCAGATAGGGCTCTGACAATACGCACGGGCGAATGCCGTGCCCCTCGCCGCCAGGCGGTCAATATTGGGAGTCTGCGTGCCTTTGAACCCTAGGCACTGCAAGGTGTCCCAACGCTGCTGATCGCTGCAAATCCAGACTATACTAAAGTTCCTCAACTCTCATCCCACGCGCTATGAAGGTTCAGTTCGCGCGCGCACCGGCGCGCAAAACCGCGCCGGTGGCGACGTGTAACGGCTATTTCAGGTATCCAGCGCGCTTCACGATTTCGACCGCATCACCTTGAGCATCGTCCAAGGCAGCCTCTGGGCTCTTGCTCCTGACAACCGCTTCTTGCAGGGCACGGCCAAGGCGATCGCCGATCTCCTTGAATTCTGGAATGCGAGGATAATACCACTCGGGCGCCCCGCGAAGCGTTTCTGCATACGTTGCCGCAAACGATCCATGGCCATAATCATAGTCATGTTTCGCACGGATTTCCGGATCGTCCCACAGCGATGTCCTGGTGATGGCGACAAAGGTGCTGTCGAGCGAAATCCGCTTCATGAGATCTTTACTCGTCGCCCATTGAAGGAAGGCCGCTGCAGCTGCCTTGTTTTCTGATGCAGCTGGAATGACATACGCCTGTCCCGCAAAGGGCGGGAACCTCCCACTTACGCCGCCAGGGGGCAAAGCAAACCCAAGCTTGCCGACGACCTTCGACAGCTTGGGATCGAGAATGCGACCTGCGGTGGGAGCGCCTTCGACAGTCATAGCAATGCGGCCCTGCTGCATCGCGATGACAACATCATCGAAGGTTGCTGAGATGCTCCCAGGCACAGTGAAATTGGTCATCACATCCGTGTACCATTTCAGCGCCTCCACCGCAGCGGGCGAATTTACCGTGGGCGTCAGATCCGCTGGTTCGTTCGCAAAATATTTACCGCCAAAACCATAAAGAACCTGGCCCCAAAACCATATATTCTCGCCAGTATCCGGTTGACCCCGTAGCGCCGTGCACTGAATGTCTGCCTTTCTCAGCAGATCACAATCATTACGGAACTCTTCCCACGTTTGCGGTGGCTGTTTGATTCCGGCTTTCTCGAACAAGTCGGCACGATAATACAGGAGCTGTGTCGCCGCGAAATGCGGAAATGCCAGCTGTTTGCCGTCCTTATTGTAGAGGCGCAGCACGGGAGCGATGAAATCCTGTACGTCCGCACTCTTCATGTCTATGTAATTATCGAGCGGCTCCAGGATATCGCCAGATGCGTATCGCCCGAACTCCTCGCTCCCTAAATATACCACGTCGTAACTATCTGAACGCGTTAGGAGCTCGACCGACACTTTTTGAACGGTCGGCGCATAACCGAAGAGATCAAACTGCACTTCAGCGCCAGTCTTCTCTGTGAATTCGTGCGCGAATTTTTTGAGCTCCAAATCGTATGCCGAGTTTGTCGATAGGACCTTTATTTTCACGCCGTCATAGCGCTGCTGAGCCGACGCTCCGCCGCCGACGGCAACACCTAATGCAACAGCAAGAATTCCAAGACATCTCATTGCTTTTCTCCTTGAGCTAGCGTTTCACCCTTTCACGGAACCGGTCGTTGTTGGGCCGGCGACGTATTTTTTTACGAACGGCACGAACACCACGATCGGGACCAGCATAAGCACGCATGCGGCTGCCGCCTTGCCCCAATCGGTCCCCTCAAATGGGATGAAATTCAGTATTGCGACGGCGGCAGTTTTCGCGTCATCGCGTGTCAGTGTCAGCGCGAAAAGAAACTCATTCCACGAACCAATAAATATCAGTATTGCTGTTGCAATGATACCAGATTTGGCGATGGGTATCGAGATGAGCGTCATCGTCTGCAGCGTTGACGCGCCGTCTATCATCGCGGCTTCTTCAATTTCACGCGGCACTTGGTCAAAAAACGCCGACAAATACCATATCGCAAGCGGAACCGCGAACATTGTGTTGACGATGATCAGCGCAATCTTCGTGTCGACGAGGTGTACTTGGCGAAAAAAGAGAAAGTAGGGGATGATGTAGATCATCGCTGGCGCCGCCCGGAGTGCCAACACCAGCGTCAATAGCCTTCGCATCGCAGTTTTCTGCAAATGAGAGATGCCAAAGGCTGCCGGGATCGAAAGCGCCATGGTCAATATGATGGTGCTGCATGAGACCACAATTGAATTGATGAGCGCGGAAGAGAAGTCCTTGTCAGCGATTATCGCGGTATAGTGCTGAGCGGATGGCTCCCTCACGATCACGGGCGGCCATTGAAACATCTCGGTCGGCTGCTTGAGAGATGTCGATAGGGTCCACAATATCGGCGAGAACAGGAATAGCGCAAAGGCAGCGGAGACAAGGTATCCGTAGATGCGACGTCCGAGGTCCCGACGCATGGGCTCACCTCCCAACGCGAGGGGCCGAGATTTGGCGAGTGGATGATATTCGGAGATGTGACGTCCAAAGTATCGATGCATGGGCTTACCTCCCAACGCGAGTGGCCGAGATTTGGCTAATAGACCAAAAACACACGCCGACGATCGTTGTTGTGAATGCCACGAGAATTGCGGCGGAATAATCTAGATCGAGATATGTAAATGCGTTCAGAAAAGCGTAGAAGTTTAGGGGTTCAGTCGCCCCAGCCGGCCCGCCACCTGTCAACACGAAGATCACGGGGAAAATCCCAAGGACCTCTAAAGCTTGAAACACGGCGACGGCTCCCATCGCAGGTAAGACAAGCGGTATGGAAATATGCCATTGCGCCTGGGCCCAACTTGCTCCGTCGAGGTTTGCCGCCTCATAAATCTCGTCTGGGATCGAGTCCAAAGACGAGAGAAGCAGCAAAGCAACGATGGGAACGCCAAACCAAATCGATACGATGATCACCGAGATCAGCGCTGACGTTTTGCTTCCAAGTAAGTCAGCTTCGAAATTGTGACCGAACAAGCTTGCGAGATAAGACAAGCCGCCGACACCAGGAATGAGGAACAGCTTCCACACAATTCCGCCTACCGCTGGCGGAACTACGGACGGAAGCAGGAAAGCTGCTCGCATCCACCGTGTGCCAACGAGCTTTTCCTTAAGCGCTATTGCCAACGCTAATCCACACAGTAATTGGAGGACGACGGGGACGACGACCAAAATGAACGTAACCAGCGCGGCGTTGATAAACCGACCGTCGGACAAGAACCGCGCGTAATTGTAAAGCCCGATAAAGCGCGTCTTTTCCGGGAAGGCTATGTTGAAGTCCCCGAACGAGAGGGCAACGACAGCTGCAATCGGGACGAGCGTCGCGAGACATAGGAACCCGATCGCGGGTGTAATGAGCGCCGAAGACACTTTAGGCCGGGAAGATGCCATCGTCCGTTAGTCCTGGAGTTATTTATTCTCGCCCTGAATGGGTCCCCAAGCTGCTGCCAGCAATGCTAAGCGAGCTTCAGTAAGCAGAGGGCGTCACGATGCAGTGTTCCCCGTGGTGAGCTATTCGCGGCCGTCGACGTGATGAAGTGCCGAGACAATTCCACGGTGTATAGTTTTATTGTAGGGTTACCTTTCCAAGTTTCATACGCCTTTGGAAACAGAATGCTGCGCAGCATTCAATCGGCAGGCGAAGCACGACGCATTCTTGCCCGTCAACGGGCTCGAGACAGCGGGATCACTGCCACTGGCTCGCCATTGCTGTCTTGATCAGGGCCAAGAAGGATGCCCGGAACGTGTCATCTCGTGACGCGCGTGCTCAGACCCGGGGCTCCGATTCATTCACGGTCACCTTTGTGTCATTTTGGCTATAACGAAACTGGGCATCAGTAAGTCCGGCCGCGTCGGACAGTTCTGCGGCTAGCAGCTGAGCGGGCAGGATGTCCACGATTGATCGTCCCACACGGTTCTGCAAAGATGGCACCTTCACAACTGCTAGGTTTTTGGCGTCCTGAGGCGACTCGCTTGCGGTTACCAGAAGAACTGCACAGCCGATTTCAGCCAATTCCTGCGCCAATCGCACTTCGCGGCCGTCACCAAATATCAAAATCCCGGTTGCCTGATCCATCGATTCCATCGGGCCGTGCAAGTAGTGCAGCGTGTCTGCGACGCCGGTGGGCACCCTCGCAGCCTCGCGAATGAGCAAACAAGCCTCGCCCGCCGTACCCAAAGCCGATATCGCGCCAACGCAATCGATCGCCCGCTGGTCATGAAACATTTCTCCAATGCGTGCCATCTTTTTCGCAGAGGTTTCCAAGACCTCGCTTGCTATCAGAGGAATGTCGTTCCAATTGAAGCTGTCTTCACCGCAGAGCGCATCTATCAGCAGCCCGCCTGCCAGCAGCGAGCCTGTGTAGCCGGTGCTCGACGGCAGTGAATCCGGACCGGACTCGAAGCGAAGTGCTGCCGAAGCGGTGCGTGACAGCGGGTCGTTGCCTCCGCTTGTAATCGCGAGGGATGGTAACGTGCTGTGGATGGTGAGTGCAGCGATTGGCTCGATGCTTCTTCCTCCGACAGAAAAGACTATGATCGCGTCGCCAGGGTCCCCCGGCTCCATGAGATCGACTGCGCGCCAAGTATTTGCTCGTCTGCCGCGGCGTTGCAGCTCACCGGCCACTACCCCCGCTGCCTCGTAACTCGCGCCTATTCCTGTAACGACGACAGTCCCCTTT
This sequence comes from Mesorhizobium sp. M1E.F.Ca.ET.063.01.1.1, assembly GCF_003998155.1. Taxonomy (NCBI): domain Bacteria; kingdom Pseudomonadati; phylum Pseudomonadota; class Alphaproteobacteria; order Hyphomicrobiales; family Phyllobacteriaceae; genus Mesorhizobium; species Mesorhizobium sp. M1E.F.Ca.ET.063.01.1.1. The sequence goes on along the minus strand of NZ_RZSC01000001.1, from coordinate 70,152 downwards.
TCAAATGGCGCGAGATCAAGGTCGCGAAGCTGCGTTCCGACCACTTCCAAGGTATGGCGAAACTGATTGGGTTGACGGGCGATCGTTGACCTGTAAATCATTGGATATCCATATGTTGAGAGACAATTGAGGTCTCTGGGCCATCCCCGGCACTGCAAAGTTGCCGCGCCAAGACGCAGGCGCCTAAGACCGGCGGCTTGTCGAGGAAGGTGACCGCCACTGTCGCCCCGAAACGATCGGAAATTTGATGGGAGAACGCATTGGCTAAAAGTGGCTGGGCGAGGATGACCCCTCCGCCTACCACCACGTCTTTGTCGGACACGCCCGCCAACTTCAGGTGGTGAACTAATTGGGTCAGGGCCGCTGCGCCCTCGTCAATAACGCGCTTAGCCAACGACGAGCCTTCATTGGCTGCGTAGAAGATAACGGGTGCGTGTCGCCCCAGAGCCGAGGCACCGCCTTCCTTCGCGATAGCGGTGCCGATGTTCGTGGGGCTATTCAGTCCAAATGCCTCACAAAGCGCTTCGACAAGCGGCTCTGACCTTGCCCCTCCGAGGTCAATGTGCCGTCGCACTGCTCGACCAGCCTCACGTACTAAACCGGGAGCGCTCCCTTCGTCTCCGATTGCCCAGCCCCAACCGCCTGCGACATGCATCCTGCCTTTCTGGTCCCGAGCAACAGCGATTGAGCCAGTTCCCGCGACGACACCAATTCCGCTGGAAAGCCCCATGGCTAGGGGAAATAGCTCTGCATCGTTGACGACCCTCAACGGGCAGGCAAAATGATTAGAAAGTGGTTTTTGCAGGATGGCACACTCGGCCTCATCATCACATCCATGAGAGCCAATCGCGATGCCGTTGGGAGTGGCGCCATCCGCAAATCCGCTGATTAGCGCGATTAGTCCAGGAATATCGTGGTCATAGGCTCCACAACGCCATTCACTGGTCCTCACCACCAAGTCGCGGCCCATGCCCTGTTCCAGGCAGCTTCTCAAATGCGTTTTGGTGCCTCCGATGTCGACACCAATCGATATAGAACCCATCTCGTCATCTCTGTTCGCATTCGCGCCCAGCGGCCGCGGTCCCAGTCTCTCGCTGAAGGAATACCACTTTTTTTTCGTCTGCGGAAGATGGTTTTTTTCATCATGCGCGACTCTCTCCCCGCGCGGCGATGATGGTCAAATGCCGTGCAAAAAGGCTGGCAGGCGGCTGGGGGCTCTAACGAAAACAATGTTCACGGCTTGGCAATCTGCTGAAAAATTCCTATTGCTTTCACTGCCCGTGTCAATCAAGCCTAGGGAGCTGGAGCTCGGCGACATCAAGGGAATCGTAAATGCAGGAAAAGATCTTGGCGCGCTTGCGTTCGTCTCAGCCCAGCCTCAGTCCGGCGCTCCTTCGCATCAGTGAGTACGTCCTTAACGATCCCGCGAAGGTCGTGAACCAAACTATCACGGAGGTTGCTGACGGATCCGGATCGAGCGAAGCGAGCGTCTTGAGGTTCTGTAGAGACATCAAGTTTTCGAGCTTCCAGCGTTTCAAACTGGCATTGGGGATCGAACTCTCCACTCACCAGACAATCAGACACGCCAGCCCGTCTGGTGACGTCATCGACGACACGCTGTCGACGGCCATCACCGCGCTCAAGCAGACAAAGGACCTGTTGAACCACGCCGCTCTCGAATTGGCGGCAAAACAGATCATACGAGCAAAAAGCATAGATCTGTACGGGTTCGGCGGCTCTGCGAATGTGGCCCGATACGCGCATTACTTGTTTGTTCGATTCGGACTGGTGTCGCGCGTGCTGGACGACCCACATCTCGCCGTCATGAGTGCAGTGAATCTCGGGCCGAAGCAAGTCGCACTGGCAATTTCGGAATCTGGCTCGAGCAAGGATACAATCAACTCACTTATGGCGGCCAAGGCGGCTGGCGCATTTACCATCGCAATCACCTGTCATATACGCAGTCCGATCGCTGCCAACGCGGACGCTGTACTGGGAGCATCCTCAACAGACACGCCCATCACGCGAGGAGCATTCTCCAGGGTCGCTGGACAATATTTGATCATCGACATCCTCGCCAACATGATCGCTAAAGATGGCAGCAAGTTCCAGGCGGCTATGCAGCGAACCGCAGAAGCCACCATAGATAAAAGCTTTTAGCCGAAACGTTCGCGCAGGTAGTCGTTCAGGAAGCGACCGTCCGGGTCGAAGCGAGCCCTTTGAGAAATAAAATCCCCGTATCTTGGGTACAAGGCTTCGATCTCGGACCGGCCCAGGCTGTGAAGTTTGCCCCAGTGCGGACGACCTTTTACCCAGGAAAAGATTGTCTCGCAATCGCGGATGAAATCCCAGTAGTCCTCTCCTGCTGCGCCGGACACCGATATCATTGCGGTCTTCCGCTCAAAGTATGGACTCAACCAAATATCGTCAGCCGCCACGGTTCTATACTCAACCGGGAATATCTGCGACGGATGCTTCATCTGGATCAGCTTGCGTATTTCACGCAATACCGCCGGACCGTCCTCGTAGGGCACCGAGTATTCGCATTCGTTATGGTTCGGCATCGGAATTGAACCCGGAAATATCCGATAGCTGGGCCCTATTCTCTCGCCGGCCTGTGCTTCGACAGCTGCTGACGGCTGAGTTGTGACGTTCAGCGTTCTGATTTCGCAGACATCAGCTTTACTGCGCGTACGACCAATGCCAGACGTGTCGGGCAGGCTGTATAACGATGCCGAGTGTTCGGTCGGGCACCAGAACACGCGGAGGCTCCGGTTTTCCTGACATAGCTGATCCAAATGATTCATGCATTCTTCAAAATCCTCACGCCATATTTTGTCATGAAGATCAAAAGCAGGAACAAGCTTCATCGTGACGGAAAGCACCACGCCAAGCATTCCGAGACAAACTTTCGCAGCGTTGAGGACATCGATGTCTTGCGAAGCATCGAAATTGGCGATGGATCCATCGCCCATCGCTATCCGCATTCCAATTATCGGGCCCGCTAAGCATTGCAAACTATCGCCGCTGCCATGCGTACCCGTCGATACGGCCCCGCTCATCGTCTGCAGATCGATATCGCCCTGGTTGGGCAATGCCCAACCAGCAGAACGCAGTTCAAGGCCAACGTCACAAATCCGCGTTCCGCCGCGGAGGGTTACGCTGCCGTTGGTTGGGTCGATATTTTCGATCCCTGTTAGACGCTCCGCGGAGATTAGAACTCCGTCCGTGGGGACAATCGGCGTATAAGAGTGCCCCGTACCCACTACGCGGACGCGCAGATTGGTTGAAGCTGCTGTCTTGATCGTTCTGCAGACGTCATCGTCCGAACTTGGCATTTCGAAATGCTTCACCCGACAAACCTGATTGCTCACCCAGTTCCGCCAAATCATGCTAGGGCCGAGTGTCTGCGCTCTGGTCTCTGAAGAAGGCAATGGAGTTCTCCTTGCGTGTGTTTTCTCGCTGCTAGGTGCTGGGGCAGCCGCCTCGGCCCGCCAGAATAGGGTCGTCACGCTGTGCCCAGCGCCGACTCATTTTGGCAGGCATGACGGATATCATCATCGACCTAGATACAAAAGAAGATTATCTCCATTATAACTCGGTGCCCCGGCAGACCGACCATTGGCGCGGGGCAGCGGTGACCGCTGGTGGTCCACACTCGCTTCTCCCGTCGATGCGAACGGAAAATTATCGTTTCAGAGCCTTCACCCCACAAGAGCCGACGACTGGCACCGGCCGGTTGCGTCGGGCCTCACCACGTATTTCGTGCGAGGCTTTCGCCGAAGGACGCGTATGCTGTCTTGTGCACGTCAATCAGCCTGTTGGACAGTTCTGGCTCTTGGCCCGGCGGCCTTGCAGTGCAGGAGCGTTTGGCGAGTCCTGGCCCCAGCTCTTGACCTTGTCCTTGCCCTTGAAGCGCATCATCAGACGCCGCCGACTGCCGGCGTCGCGACCTCAGCCCGAAGTAGGCCGCGACGTCGCGCGAGCGGCGGAACCGCGTGGGATCGTCCATCGCCGTTCATGAACGAAAGCGCCGTCACCGGACCGACGCCGGGGATGAACGCAGCGCTCGAACCGTCGTGACGCACTCTTCCATCGGACGGACGGAGCATCGAAATCGAGCGCGGTCCGGCTGTCTCATTGTCGGCGCGGCGGCAGGCAGGATAACGTGGTTCAGTCGTTCCTGGTTTGCATCGGTGCTCATCCGCCGGAGCGGATCTCCTTGCTCAGATGGGGTCCGTCAGCGCGCCGGCGCCATGCGTTTTATCTGCCGCCGCACCGCTCATCGATGCGCTCCCAGCAGCTTGCGGTCCTTGACATGGGCGCGCCGCGTGGCATCGGCCTCGCTCGCGGCCGCATCGCCGACGTAAACGTCCATCGCTCCACATGGCGTGTATGATCACCGCCAGCTTGCGCGCCACCGCAACGCAGGCCTTGCGGTGGCAGGAGCGTTTGGCGATGTCCCGGCCCCAGCTCTTGACCTTGTCCCTGCCCTTGAAGCGCGTCATCAGTCCTGACGCCGCCTCGTAGAGCGCGCGCCGCACGTCCGCGTCGCCGGCCTTGGAGATCCGTCCCTGAATGTCGATCGTTGAACCGGACTGCCAGCGCCGCGACGTCAGCCCGAAGTAAGCGGCGACGTCGCGCGAGCGGTGAAAGCGCGTGGGATCGTCGATCGCCGTCATGAAGGAGAGCGCCGTCACCCGACCACGTCGGGAATAGCCATGAAGCGCCGGCACGGCTCGCTGTGCGCGACGATCCTCACGACGAGATCATGCAGCCGGCAGTACTGTCGCCACAGCGCCGCGCGCGCCGTCAGCATGGCGTCCATCAGCTCGGCCGACAACGGATTGTCCGCCACCGCCTGGCGTACCGCGCGTTCGAAGGCGCCACGTCCGACCTTGCCTAAGGCGGATGCCGAACGACTTCAGCGAGTGGCGGATGGCGTTCTCCAGGTCGAGGAACTTCGGCCTTCAGATTGCGCCGGTGCGTCAGCAAAAGGCGCGTCCGGTAGCTCAATGGCTCGACGGACACGAACTCAGACGCCATGCTCGAACATCAAGTCGGCAAGTTGGCGCCCATCGAGCAGAATGACGCGTTGAGACAGGTGCTTCACGAATTCGTGGGCATGTGGGCTGAATGTCGAGGTGGTCACGAAAACACCCTTCGTCGCTCCTAGCCCTACCAGACTGCCGACGAATCCTTGAACATCAGGTCGCCCAATAGCGTTTGCGACAGCATAACGCTTCGCTTGAACATACACCGATCGAGACCGAGCCGATCCTCGTTGATTACGCCATCAACCCCGCCGTCGCCCGAGCGCCCAAGCTGGGCGGCTGCGTTCTTATGCGATCCGCCATAACCCATGGCGACAAGTAGATCGACAATGAGCCGCTCAAAGAAGGCCGGGCTGTTTTGGCCTATCCTGTCCAAAATGTCTGCCCGCAAAGCGGTTAGTACCGCCTGATAGGCACTTTCGATCTGCTCTTCCGGCGTCGCCTCCGTCGCGACGTCGGATGGCGTCTCCCCTGCACTATCATCGGAGCCGTTGCCCTTGTAAAACTTCCTAAACTCTGGGTGTTTCAATAGCAGCTTCACGTCGATGCGGTCAGGGCCGCTGGTGAGCAATGACAGACCTGCTTCGGTGGCAACGAACCGCCCTCGTGCGGGAGAGGCGAGCAGTCCCGCTTTGCTCATGTAGAATTTCGCCCAGTGGATACGGTTGTGTAGCACGTGCTGCTTGCCGCTCGGCAACAGCTGCTCACGCTCTTCAGCGGTGAGACCAAACCGTGCAGCAATCTCGGCCTCGGCTAGTGGGCGGAGGTTTCGTCCTTCGAAGAGACCTCAAGAACCGGGAGCATGAGCGATTGGTAGTCAGGGATCGGCATCGTGCTTTCAGCCTTCGAATACACGGAATGCAGTTGAGGCGGCGAGCGCTGACACGTGGGAATATCCCCGACTGTCGGGGGCATTACTGTCGATCGGCTTCGCTGAGCTTGACCTGCGGCAACTCATCGCCGCGACACCTTACTCGTGGAGGCAATCCCTTCGCCAGCGGGGGCCTCCGACGGAGTCGCCAAAGCGAAACGCGCAAACCTACCCAATCGCGTTCCAATTCTTGCTTACGAACAAGCCAGTCTGGAAGCACGCTGTCCATCGCTTTCCAGAATTGCTTGGAGTGGTTGTGATGCAGCAGGTGAACCTGTTCGTGTAGCACCACGTAGTCGATAACCTGTACCGGCAGCTGTAGAAGTCGCCAGTTAAAGTAGAGTGTCCTATGCTTGCCGCACGAACCCCAGCGGAATCCAAGGTCCCTCACAATCACCTTAGATGATTGTCTGCCCGCTTAGTCGTTCAAGCTCGGCCGATCGTGATCGGAGCCATGCAGCCCCTTCGTCCATGAACCATCGCTGAAAATGTAGAGCAGCCTTCGGAGATCGTGGACAAGCGCGTGCGCCGTTACGATTTGACGGTGAGTGGTTTGAGCTCAGGCGCAGTGCAACGAAAGTATCTTCTATCTCGGCCGAAGCTACCGACTTCGCAGCGTTGCGGCGCGTTGGACGATCTCGTCGAGCACATATCCGTCCTGATCAACCGCTCTCCACACCCAGGATTTCTGACCGTTGATGCGCACCACGACTTCATCGAGGTGCCAGACATCGTTTTCGTTTGCGCCTTCGGCGTATGCGGCGGGCATAATCAGGCAGTGCATCGGCACCATCGGAGGATGGTCTCGTGGGGAACGACAATCCCACGATCGAGCAGCATTTCCCTGACATCGCGCAGACTCAGATTGGAGCGGAAGTAGCCAGATAGCACGGGCCACAATTTCGATCAGGTAGTTCGATCACACGTCATTTCGTCAGTATCGATTGTCGCGCATCTCGGAACCAGATCCGCCCTGCGTGTGAACGATCTTGAAACGAGATGATGTGGGACGACAATCGGTATTTGACCACTACCATTTAAATAGAGATTCTTTGGCCGCTCGCTTCCGCTGAGCTTGATAAAGCGCTGACATTAGCACGAAACAATGAATGGGAGGAGGAACATTTCATGTCGCAAGAACTCGAATATCTTAGCCGTTACGTCGCTGCGGGCCGCCTGAGCCGACGTGAATTTCTCGGCCGTGCGACGGCGCTCGGCGTTTCAGCGACGTTCGCCAATTCGATCCTCGCCAGCGCTGCGCGCGCGCAGGGGCCTGTCCGCGGCGGTATCACCAGGGGCGGCCTTAGTGGTGCTGGGGCAACCGACAGTCTCGATCCGGCGACGTCCTCGAAGATTATATCAAGATCGTGGATATGATCAGGCGCTTAGCGTTATTGCGAGGAACGTTAGTGAAGGAACTTCAAGCGCGTCGTAACGACACTAGCTCCTGCGAAACGTGATCATCACCTAAGTGGAAGAACCGGAGCTGTGGCCGAACAGCGACAATCACCGCAATAGGTCGGAGAACAACCCGCTGCGCGGGATGGACGCGCGTGGTAAGGTAGAGGTCACGATCCGGTTGCCGCGCCCGCATTGAGCGTCGTTCGGCGGGGCAGAGCATCACAGGCTTCGTCAACAAGAAGCCTGACCACCCCCACCCTGTTCTCGATGCACCGATCAGCCCGCCGCGCCAATGGTTGATTGACGACATGACCATGCGCCGGTTCAGCCAGGAGGCGCAGCGCAACTACGTCCGCGATGTCGGGCGGTTCGCAAGCTTCCTTGGCCGATCGCCTTGCGAGACGCTGTGTTAGAGCAGCCAATTGTTATGCGAGTGCATCTTGCTTAAGCAAATTGCACTTTTGCCAAACGTCTTTATAGACAAAATGGGCTCTGGCGTAGAGGATTAGAATAGCCAATGGGAGGGGAACGAAATGCACAATGGTCGTAAAGAGAGCGAGCTGCTCGCCCATGCAAGACTGGTCCACGGCAGCGTAGAACGACCAATACAGGGCCGCTAGCCCGAACAAGGATGTGACGGCCGCGCAGCATGTTACCCAAGTGGCCAAACTATCGTCATTGATGACGATCTCTCGCTTTGCCGATTCCAAACGTGCCCGAAGGCTGCCGGCTGATGAGGGGTTTCTCACCTTTCTTGTTCCGATTAACGTTTCGATTGCCGCGATCTGGCGTGCAAGCGGTCCTCGAGGAACGATTGCCAGCTCTCTAAAAATCGACAGCGCCAAATTCAATCCGAACGCTAGTTGAAGCAGTCCGGAAAACTCATTCAGACGAAAACACTCTGTTGCGAGCGACTGAGATGCCATTGAAACTTACCCCCCGACCTTCGGCAGTGGAAAGCATCCGCCGCGCGCGACGATTGTCAATTGAAGCGGTCGCGATTGAGGCGAATATCCGACCAGATTTCTTGACTGAAATGGAAACAACCCCAACCGACGTCAGCAAGCGAGTGGCGTTTTCACTTGCCTCCGCTCTAGCTGTACCGGTCCAGTTCCTGTTCGCCAAAGACGTAGAAATCGACGCCAATATGCCTGATTTTCGTGCCGCCAATAATAGGCCAGCGGTTCTTACATCGGCAGGACTAACGCGAATCGCGCGTGCTCGTTCTATCGCCGCCTACCTGGCGGACCGAGCGTTCGAAGACTGCGCCAGGTTCGCCAATACAAATAGCGTGACCATCCATCAGCAGTCGACCGCGCGAAAGCTATTGAAATCGCTCTATGTCCCCGTCCAGCGCGTCGATGGATCGGTGGATCCTACCCTAACGTTCAGGGAGACGCGTGTATCGCTAGAGCGGAAAGGCATCATCGTGCTCTGCGATAGGGTAGCGGACCCGTTCCGTGGGTTTTGTTACTCTCCTACCGGTGACTTTCCCATCATCTTCGTGAATACAACCGGGCAGCGGCCCGCTACCAAGCTGTTCACACTGATGCATGAAGTGGTGCATGTGCTCCTTGGCAAAACGGGAGTTTCAGACCCCGCCATTCTCAACAACCAGGTTGAAAGATTCTGCAACTCGGTGACTGCCTCGGTCATGATGCCTGCGGAGGAATTTTCCCAAGCCTATAAAAGCGTCGCGGGAAGGGGTGCTAGGGCCGTCGTTGATCTCCTTTCCAGACGATTTGGCGCCAGTAAGCAGGCGAGCGCCTTACGCGTCTCTGATTTGGGCTTGAGCAAAGGCTTTTACGCTGCGTGGTCTGCGACCCTGCCGTCTGAAGTCCCCATGATCGAAGAAGAAGACGAAGGTGAGGAAAACAGCGGGGGCGGTGGAATTAGCTCGCAGATTGCCAGGTTCGGATATCTTCTGCCTAACATGCTCACCGCCGCGGTCGACAGGAAGGCAATCTCTCAGTTCGATGCGTACCGGCTCACCAATCTGAAGCCAAGTACGATAAAGCAGATCGCCGCCATCGGTGTTAACCGGCTGGGGCCATAACAGCATGGCCTATAGCGGCATCAACTTTGTGCTTGATCTAGAGGCATGCCTCTATTTTAGCGAAGCTGGCGGAAACCTGAAAGCCGCTCTGTTCCAACGAGCGAAAGTCGAACGCATTGCGGTACCCAAAGAGGTTTTCGACCAGGTTCGTATCTTCGACAAGAGCTTGGCCGATGAGATATCGGAGTCGGACATCGAAATTGTCGAACTCGATTCCGACGTATACGTGGCCGCTTGCGCACTCAACGAAATCTTTATGACCTCAGGGCATCGGTTAAACGCGGCCGCAAACGAAAAGGTCCCCTTCATAGCTCTCGTCCATTGTGCGCAAAATGGCGCTAAGCCGCCATGCCATTTGGTATCCGGCGACAACGGACTCCACTCCTCGTCGATGAGAAGCCTCTGTGCCGCCCTGAAAGTCCCTTTCATGGAAGTCACCAGCTTCTAGCAGCATTTTGGCGCTGTGCGGGAACTTGGTGTGGGACCAAGTGGCAGCTTTGCTCGAAAACCCATCTAAGCGACTGTGCCCTTCCCGAGAGATGGGTGCACTTCACCATGTCTCCGGTATAAACCGTAACCTATGTGTCCAGAATGGACCCCTGATTTCTTTGGCGCACCCTATCTCTTAGAAACTTTTAGGCAACTTGAAATGCCGAGCGACGCTCGAATCCGAAACTGCGCTCCGACTTCCGCCCTCGTGCTTACGTGGTTGCTTACGCGAGAGATCGGTGCTGGTTGGAGAGAACGTCATGACTAAGATCACCAAAAGGGTTGTCGACGCCGCCCAGGTCCGCGAAAAGGACTACGTCATCTGGGATGAGGAGCTGCTCGGTTTCGGCCTTCGTGTGTTCGCATCCGGCAAACGCAGCTATGTCATCAATACAGGGCAGCCGGCCGCTCGCCTCGCTACACCATCGGCCTCCACGGGATTGGACGCCCGAGACGGCACGACCGGAAGCGAATGTCCAGTTCGGCCGTGTCGCTCAAGGCGACAATCCTGCCGACGAGCGTGAACTCGACTACAAAGCAATCACCATCAAAGAGCTGTGTGCGCGATATATCGCCGATCTGAACGCGGGGCTTAACCTGCAAGCGGTATGAAGCCCCGCTGCCGATTTAGTATTTCTCGAAGGTCGGATTGTAGTCTTTACAGGCCATTTCGCTCAGAATCGAATTCGAGTCGCGCAAGGCACGTAGCAAAGACGGTTTAGTAAGGCCGGCCAACGTCACTTTCTCTGCCGAAACGCCAACAATGACGCGCAGAAGAACGGCGAAGACGTGACGAACGAGATCAAGAGAGTGATCGTCCGGCCCAATAGTCGCTGACTGGTCTCTTTCGCTTCTCGCCATGCCAGCGAGGATTGTTCATGAATGTCAGCGTGTCTCCCAAATTGGTGGGCACGCCATGAGCGATGTCATTCCTGATCGCAAACGCGAGACGGGCTGCATTGCACCATGTCTCAAGCAGGGGTGCGCTCCTCTCCTGCTGGCAGGGTTGAGGCGAATGTTTCAAGCATCCGATCAAATCAGAGATCATCTTCGCGTCGGTCTCGGGTCGAATGCCCGTTGGATTGGCGCCCTCGAGCTTCCACAGTGCCCGCTCCAGGTGATGTTCGATGGCGGCGGCGAAGATGATGATCGCCGCGATACGCTGGCTGACCATGGGCGTCAGCCCAAGCCGCTCTTCGAGGGTGTCGGCCCTTCCATACGTCATTACAGGGGTAGTTTCATCTCGCTCACTCCTGACCGTATCCCCACAGCCGTTTCTGCCGCGCGATCTTGAGCCCGACCGTATTGATGGAACCCCCGGCCGCAGGGCAGATCCCCTGCGATAGTCACGGAGCGAGGAAAAATCCATCCAAATCGAATTATCCTCGTTGATGGACTTCGTGACGTGAATTTCCGACGCTAAAAAGGTCGAAATGCCAATTCTTCTCAGTAGGATCAGGCTGTCGAATTACTTATCCTAAGGCATCATGGTCATCTTCGGAAAGGACGCCCCGATGACTGACGAGCGTTCCCGCGGCCGCCCTCGCGGCACAGGCAAGAACGATACAGTCTTCCTGACCATGGTTGCAGATCTCATGGTGAAGACGCCTGGCCTGAAGTATACCACAGCCACGACGCGCATCGTTCGGCAGCGCACGGACTGGGATGCGGCGAGTCCAAAGGCGGCGGTCCGTCGCTGGCAAGTGAAATGGAAGGTGCAAGGTGAGGCACTTCTCGCCGCTGCGCATGAGCGCGCCATGCCGAAGCCTGTAGCTCGGATAGGCCGTCATTCGCGCTTGCCAGACATGAGCGAGGCGCAGGCGATCGTCACGCTGATCCTAGATGCCGTGCGGAACCACGACCCCGTTCATTACCGCTCGCTTGAAACCACACGCTAACTCCCTGCGCTGAGTGTAGGTGATTATGGAATTCGCGGAGCGGCAATAGTCATCGTAGGATTACAACGTTGGCAACACTTTGCGACCTGGCAACACGGCTACCTCTTGTGATCGGGGGACTGCTCGACCGCGAGACCAACCTCAAGCGCGGTAGGTTCCGGGAAGAAACCATGACCGACATCCTCACGGGCGCGCTGGCCGCGTTCGCCGGTCCAGAGCTCGTCATCTCCTACCCGATCGAAAAGGACACCGGGGGTGATCTTGATCTGCGGTTCTGGAACGTGTCTGAGGGTCGCGACCTTTGGGTGCGGATCCAAGCCAAGCGCCTAAACGCCGCCGTGGTCCAAAACAAGAACCGCTCCTACAGCGAGCTGCTGCATAGGCCCTCGCCCAAGCATGACTATCAATTCCGCACCCTGCGGGACACGCCCCCGCCGTGGGTCCCACTTTACCTCTTCTACAATCATGCGAGTGTGACGATGGACCCTAACTTCAGGGGGCTGGTCCCCTCTGTCAGCGGGGCGAACCTAGCCTTTGCGAGCGACATCGCCGCCGAACTGGAGGCGAAGCTCGCTGGTGCCAGTGGGACGCCGAAAACGGGAGCGCTTAACAAGCGTCTGTCCATCTGCGGCCTCATTTCTTTTGCCTCGAGGCACTACTTTGTCCTCGGAGCACGGTTCGGAGCGAGACGGTTCCGACACCTGATACGGTCTCTGCCTTCCTGAGAGAGCGATATGTTCGTAGCGCCCCTGCCAGGCCTCGCGAAAGGTACGGGGACGAAACCTTCCGCCGGCTATCTGAACCTCATGAGCTCATGACAGCTGATGGGATTGGTCGGACCTTGCAGGACGGTCCGGCGGTACGTATCGACCGGCAGCTCGATTACCCGTTAGTTACGTTCATCTCCGGTCGCACCGGAGACTCCCGTACGCCTGTCATCAGCGACGTGCCCTCACAGCGAGGCTGAGCTGGGGCTCGCAATTAATAGGGATTGGCTGGCTAAATTGGGGGGCGGACTAAAGACATTTGAGCCCAGCGGCCCATTTCAGGCAAAGCTTGCGTAGTAACTTTGCGCCTCATTTTGGCTCTGGTCGACTTCCAAGCACTTGACAAACTACTGGTCAATTCGTCGATCCAGCGGAGCGGAGGTCGGAAGAGAACCGCGTCGCGTGGAGCCGGTCCATCTCTGTGTCGAACCGGTGCCACAGAAGAACGCCCTCCTCACCGAGCATTTCGCTGTCGCGTTGGAAGCGGTTCTCCTCGTGCACGGCGTCCAGCGGATCGCGCCAAGGGAAGATTGCCGTGGCTTCGAGCTTGGCCAGTGTCGTTTCCAGACGCGATCGGATCGCTACCCGCTCTGATTGCGATAGCGTGTTGCGTTCGGCGTCGTCTTGCGCGAACAAGTCTGCTTGAGCGAATCTCATGGTGGCAACTTATGCTCTCGCGCATGCGGCGGCAACGGTACAGCCTCAAGCGGGAGGGGAAAGTGGCAAACAGTTGGCGCGGAGATCGTCTGCCCGACATCGTCCGATCGATGGCTTCCCGGCCACGACACGAGGCGTTGCGGGGCCTGATCACGGAACTGCTGCGAGAAGGCTTCGGCGCCGCGTTCAGCGAGTTAGAGCACGAGCGCTACCTTGTCGACAACAGTGGGCGGATCGACGTGGCGTGGGGCGCCACCGTGATCGAGCTGAAGAGCGATCTACGGCGCGAAGAGCGTGATGTCGTCGCCCGTATGCCCGACTATCTGGCCGATGCAAGCCGCGGCAGCGCACCTGGCCGTACCACCGTCGGTCTTGCCACCGACGGCGCGACGCTGCTCGCTTACACGCTGGATCTCGGCAGGCTCACGAGCATCGGCCGCTATGACGTCGACGTCGACCACCCCGAACGGTTGCTGACCTGGCTCGAGCCGCTGCTCTCGCCCGTTCCCGAGGTGATGCCGACACCGATCGCTGTCGCGCTCGCGTTCGGTCGATACAGCCTTGCCTTCGGCCGCGCGCACGCGCAACTGCAGCGCCTGTGGTCCGAGGTCGGCGACCATCCCGAAGTGCGGTTGAAGCGGAACCTGTGGGATGGGTTGCTGCGCCAGGTATACGGCGATGACGTGGGCAGTGATGCGCTGTTCCTCCAACACACCTACCTGACTATCCTCGTGAAGGCGATCGCGGCGCGCGTCCTCGATCTGGAAATTGGCGATCCGGCGGAGATGCTGTCGGGCCGGTTGCTGGCGAATGAGGGTATTGTCGGCGCCGTCGAGGCTGACTTCTTCGACTGGCCCCTACTCGCAACGGGCGGCGATGACCTGGTGCGTTCGCTTGCCGCCGAAACGATTCGTTTTCGCCTGCGCGATGTCAAGGTCGACGTGCTCAAGAGTCTCTACGAGAGCCTGATCGACCCCGACGAGCGCCACGACCTCGGTGAATACTACACCCCCGACTGGTTGGCCGCGCGGGTGGTCACGGCGGCTATTCCTCGCCCGCTGGAACAGCGGGTGCTCGATCCGTCCTGTGGCTCTGGGACCTTTCTGTTCCATGCGCTTCGCCGCCTGATCGAAGCCGGTCGGCAGGCTGGGGTGCCACCAGCCGAGATCGTCGAGACTTGTGCCGATCGCGTGTTCGGGATCGACGTGCACCCTGTCGCGGTCGCGCTCGCGCGCGTCACGTGGCTGCTGGCACTCGGCGATTTGGTACAGGATCGGCCGCCCACGCTCAGCGTGCCGGTTTATATGGGCGACTCGATGCAGTGGAACCTGCGACCGCTGGGCGCATCGGCCGAAGTGCTGGTCGACGTGCCGCCCAACGATCCGCCCCTGCGCATCCCCGCCGGCTTGGCGAGCGACCAACATCTGTTCGAGCGTGCGCTCGACGAGCTCAACCGCGGGCTCGACACGCTCGCCGAGCCGGAGGCCATTCGCCATGCCATCGCTCTCGCCGGCGCGACCACCGAGGACGCGGCCATGCTCGGCCAAACGTTCGCGCAGCTCAAGGAACTCTATCTTGACGGCCGCAACCACATCTGGACTTTCATTCTGCGCAACTTGCTGCGCCCAGTGTGGCTGTCGCATCCCGATCACCGGGCTGACGTCCTGATCGGCAATCCGCCCTGGATCGTTTATCGCCACCTGAGCGCGGACATGAAGGACCGGCTGCGCGAGGCGCTGCGGAGCTACAATCTCTGGGTCGGTGGCAGTCTGGCCACACAACAGGACATGTGTGCGCTGTTTTGGGCGCGCGGCGCGGAACGCTACCTGCGCGACGGCGGCGTGCTGGCGCTCGTTCTGCCCTATGCCGCGCTCAACGCTCCCGTGTTCGCCGGAATGCGCGACGGGGGCATGGAGCGCGTGCGGGTAGCGATCATCGGCGGTTGGGGTCTGGAGCGGGTGTGGCCGATCTTCGGTGCGCAATCCGGCAGCAGCACGACGAGCACCTGTGTGCTGTTCGGTGAGCGTGACCGTGCCGGGCCGCCGCCGGCGGAATTCGATCGCTGGGTAGGTGTGCTTCCACGGCGTGATGCCAGCGAGGCCGAGGCGGCCGAGGTGCTCGCGCATATGCGCGCGGCTTGGCCAAGGCCGAGAACGCTACTTGCTGCATCTCCATATCGGACACGCTTCCGTAATGGTGCAAGCCTCTTTCCAAGGCGCTTTGTTCTCGTGGAGTATGCCGCAGCCGGACGCCTGCAAAGCCGCCGCGATGCGCCGCGCCTGCGCGGCCGTGTTGGTAGTCTCGACAAGCGGCCGTGGACCGGCGTCGAGCCTCCCGAGGGCCCGGTCGAACGCATATTCGTGCGTCGAATTGCGCTGGGAGAGTCCGTCGCACCTTATCGGGTCCTCGACCTCGTGACGGGCGTGGTTCCGATGGAGAGCGGTGCAATCCTCACGGCGGCAAGCGCTGACGCACGAGGCCATCGTGGCCTTGCGGCGTGGTTGCGCGATGCCGAAACGAAGTGGAACGAGCATAGCAACAAGGGGGTAGACGGCGCGCCTCGTATGACGCTGACGCGGTCGCTAAACCACCTTCAAAAACTGGTGGCGCAGGCGGCGAGATCGCCGATTCGAGTTCTCTACACCAAAGCTGGAACGCGATTGAGCGCGTGCTGGCTAGAGGACGACGATGTGATTATCGACCACAAGGCCTATTGGTCGGCCGCCAACTCACTCGAAGAAGCCGCGTACGTTGCTGCCGTCCTGAACACGAGTATTGTGCTTGATCGCGTAAAGGACCTTCAGCCAGTCGGACAGCGAGATCCGCGTGACTTCGACAATCTCGTCTGGACGCTGCCTATCCCTGAATTCGACGCTTCCGAGGCACTGCACGTGGACCTTGCCGCGGCGGCGCTGCACGCTGCCGGAATCGCCGCCCGCATCGAACTACCCGACAGCGCGCACTTCACCGCCAAGCGGCGGGCGATCCGGCAAACACTAGTCGACGACGGCGTAGCGGAAACGATCGAACGCCTTGTCGACGCGCTACTTCCACCTTGACACCCGCACTAGAGAAGGTCCGCTATCGGAACCAATCCGCCCGTCCCCTGCCGTCCGCTCCCGGGCCTTATGCTGCCCCTTAGCCTGACGAATTGCAGAGTGCCGTTAAACCAAGTCATATAATTCGTGTCCACTTGCTATGCATTCGAATGTTAATATATTGTGCGTATGAGAGGTCGTAATTTGTCATAACCTACGCACAGCTCGCACACTCCAAGGCGGTCTCAGGCTTTGTCGATAGCCTTCAGGAGCCGCGCACGCCTTATATCTCGCCGAAGCGCCTGTCGCAGGCGCTGGGCGTGAAGGTGGCCAATCTGGCACAGTTGACCGGGGTTCATCGCAACACGCTCCGCAATCCCTCATCGGAACGCCTGCAGGGCCGGATGCGCGAGATGGTACAAGTGATCTCGGCCGCGACGGAGCTCACCGGCGACGTCGACAAGGCGATCTACTGGTATCGCAACGAACCGATCGCCGACTATGGCCACCACACGGCTGCCGATAGGGTGCTACAGGGCTGAGCATGCTCGTCGCGTTGGTTGAGGACGAGGGGCACGACCTCATTCCCCCGCTTGCCCGATCGGCCCTACAGCAATTGCGTGAGGTGCACGAGAAGGTCGGTGAGCTGGACCGACAGATTCACATCTGGCATCGTTCGCACGAGTTGAGCCGTCGCCTCGAAACGATCCCCGGCATCGGTCCGATCACCGCCAGCGCAATCGTTGCGACCGTGACAGATGCTTCCCTGTTCAAATCCGGCCGGCAACTCGCGGCTTGGCTTGGCCTGGTGCCGCGACAGAACTCATCCGGAGGAAAGGATCGGCTCGGGCGGATCAGCAAGCAAGGCGATCCCTACATCCGTCGCCTTCTTGTTGTGGGAGCCCATGCCGTGCTTCGCTTCTGTCGTAAGGGCAAAGCGGCACCCACTCGCTGGGCTGCCGAGCTTCTGGCGAAAAAGCCGTACAACGTCGTTGCGGTGGCCTTGGCAAACAAGATGGCCCGGATCGTCTGGGCGCTGATGACTACGGGCAAGCGCTTCGCGGATTCACCGGCGTAGTGACGTAGTCGCAGAGGATGCACAGAGGTTGGTGAGGTGCTGATGGTGTGATGACCGACGGTCGAACCGGGATCGGAAAAACCCGCTCAGTGGGTGCCGCTCAAAAAGCGCGTTGACCTGTCTGGGATCCGATCCGCGGACTTCAAGGCCAGCGGCATGAACAGGCCGCACTCAAAGGCCGAATACATGCCTGCACCCGACCAACCTGTCATCAATGTCAGAAAGCCCTTGCCACGCGGAGGCTGTCCATACATGCACTGTCTTCTCGGATCCGAGACCGGAAAGGCCGCGCTCGGCGATCTCGATCTTGGCGCCGACTGCGTGCGGCACGCACGAATGTTTTTCGACCGTCCCGACTATGACCTCGCCTCAGCAGTCCCGGGCAGCTTCGCGATCGCGCCCGCTCCAAAGATGGTGGACGCGCTCACGCGCGACTATGCCAATACGGCGGCCATGATCTTCGGCACTCCGCCGAGTTTCGATGACATTCTGGAATCAGCACGGCAGATTGAGCAGGACATCAACACCCATTCCTAGTCGCCTGGCCACGTCGCCGGGGCATCATCAAGGCGGTGTCGAGCAAATGGTCTGCTACTTCAAACCCGAGGGCATCGAAAAACATCACGCTGGCCGAGAGGACATGCATTGGCAGTTCGCTGAACTGCGGGATCGCTTTCTTGGTCGTAAGTATCAAACCGAGCGTGGCCACGAGTTCGAAATCACCGAGAGGGACACGGTCTTCGACGCGACGCTGACTATCCAGGCAGCATTGGCAGCCGCACAGCAGGCTGCGGAGGACGAGGATTTATTAGGCGAAGGCACCGCCGACGTGCCCCCTGTAGAGTCGCCTGACTGGCTTCTAACCAGAGAAGAAGTAGCCATTCTCCAAGAGGCCGGCGTCGAACTGGAAGATGAGTACGCGCGCAACCTCGAGCGCTTAATGGAGGGTCCTGCACAGTCTCCGTTTCGTCTCCCAACGCACCAAAAAGGCAACTGCGCAGAGCAAGCCTTCTATCCATCAATCTCCCTTTTCAAAATCATCATATCTCTGACCAACACTGCGATATTTTTCGCGGCGGAAGGAGCCAGGCACAGTCATTTCATGCGCAACAGCATTTCTAAGTTTCTCAGCTCGCCGGAACACGTCGGCGGCCGATGTCGCGCTCCGGGGGAGCTCTATTCCTTTTCGAACAATATCAGATTTGTCGCAGAACTGAGTGAATAGGATCTCGTCCACAAATCCATCATCACTCTTCGCATCGGCGATCACTTGAGAAATCTTCTTTCTTCTTTCGGCGCTAAGCTTCTCCAGCCAGCGGCCCGGCGTTTCGAAGCGTCTCCCTATCGCATCCGCCATGGACATCTCGAATGCTGTCACGAGAGCAAAGAGCGCTGCTCGCACTGGCAATTTCTGCATGCTGAAATGCTGACGAGACCTTCGATCTGGCGTGAGGAAACAACTAGGGTCAGGACCCATTAAATTGTTGAGTTGAAGGAGCGATGATGATTCAAGGTGGCTGGAGGTGGCCACCATGGGTGATTTGTTACTGCTGTCGCCGACGCAGATGCGGCGGATCGAGCCATTCTTTCCACGCTCGCACGGGGTACCTCGGGTCGATGACCGACGGGTGCTGAGCGGGATTCTGTTCGTGATCCGTAACGGGCTGCGCTGGCGGGATGTGCCGGCCGCCTATGGTCCGCACAAGACGATCTACAACCGGTTCATTCGCTGGAGCCGGCTGGGTGTGTTCAACCGCATTCTGGCCGAACTCTCGGCCCGGGGCGGCGGCACAGACAAGCTGATGATCGATGCCACCCATCTCAAGGCGCATCGCACGGCAGCCAGCCTGCTCAAAAAGGGGCTCTACCCCGATGTATCGGACGGACCAGAGGCGGTCTGACCACCAAGCTGCAGGTGGTTTGCGACGACCAGGGACGTCCGTTGCTGCTGCACCTGAGCGAAGGCCAGGCCAACGATCACAGAACCGCCGCTGCCGTGCTCGACGAACTGCCACCTGCCCGCCATCTGCTGGCCGATCGGGCCTACAGTTCCACTGGCTTCCGCGAGGCGCTCATCGGCAAGGGCATCACACCCTGCATCCCGCCTCATGCCAAGCACCGTGTCCAGCACAGCTATGATCCGCTGCTCTACAGGCAGCGCCACAGGATCGAGAACATGTTCGCCCGCCTCAAGGACTGGCGACGCATCCACACTCGATACGACCGATGCGCGCACACATTCTTGTCAGCAATCGCCTTCGCTGCAGCGTTCATCTTCTGGATCAATGAGATGCTGTAACGGGGCCTGCGTCGTGCGCTGCCCGTTACCGATTGCATGCTGACCGGTTGCCGCCGACGCTCCCGTATCTGATTCTGACAGGAGGATTACGGGATGAAACTGTTCATTGGGTTGGATGTCTCACTCGCCAAGACTGCGGTCTGCATTGTCAGCGAGCACGGCAAGATCGTGAAGGAGGCTGAGGTCGGCAGCGATCCCGCGGCGCTGACGCAATTCGCGCTGGAGCAACAGGGCGAAATTGCGATGATCGGGATGGAAGCCGGGCCGTTGTCGCAATGGCTGCACCGGGGGCTGACCGAAGCCGGCCTGGAAGTGGTTCTGATGGATACCCGGCAAGTGAAGGGTGCTCTGAAAGCCATGCCGATCAAGACAGACCGGCGCGATGCTGAAGGTATTGCCCGGCTGCTACATTTGGGCTGGTTCCGGCCAGTCCATTGCAAGTCGGTGTCTGCCCAGGAGATCCGCGCACTCCTCGGGGCGCGCAAATCCATCCAGCAGGGCGTGATCGCTCTGGAAATGTCCTTGCGCGGGTTATTGCGGAACTTCGGCTTGAAAGTCGGCGCAATCTCCAAAGGACGGTTTGATGCTCGCATTCAGGAACTGGTTGCCAGCAACACTACGCTGGTGGCGGCAACCGAGCCGATGCTTCGCGCCCGTGCCACCCTCCGCCATGAACTGGCGCGACTGGAGCGGCATGTGCGCAGCCTAGCACAGGACGACCCGACCTGCCGCTTGCTGATGACCATGCCGGCCGTTGGCGCGGTGGTCGCATTGACCTTCAAGTCGGCCGTGGATGATCCGGCTCGGTTCTCGTCGTCGAAGAAAGTCGGCCCGTGGGTCGGCCTCCCCCCTTCACGGCAGCAGTCCGGCGAGCGCGACGTGACAGGCGGTATCACCAAAGCCGGTGACGCCCATTTACGCCGCGCCTTATGCCAGGCCGCAACCGTCATGATGAACCGGGGCCGTGGGTCGTGGTTGCGGACATGGGCCTCGCGGGTCGCGAAACGGCGCGGCACCAAGCGGGCCATGGTGGCCTTGGCGCGTCGGATCGGTGTGATCCTGCATCGGATGTGGCTGGACGGAAGAAACTTCCGCTGGGAAGGAGCGCCAGAGCCGATCCATGCATGAGCTAATCTCCGTGTTGATGTCTGCCTGAGCGCAGACCTGCGAGGTCCCCGACCCGGGACGTGGTCCCGATGACGCCGCGGTCTGGACTGATGCCGCCCCGCCGGGCGAGCACGCCAATGAGATGGGCGCATCGGAACCATATTGGACAAGCATCATGTTGGCGGCCGCCGCGCCGACCACGGACCGAAGCATGAACCCGGGCAGAACCTCATACGGCAGGAAAGCAGGCGATATAGCACAACCAAAATGCAATCACGCTCTCCGCACACCCGGATGGGCGATCCCTTCTTGCATCAAATTTGCCTTGACGAGGACGGCCCCGTTACCGAAGTCCTGACCCTAGCCGACACGGCCTTTGGTCGGCGTCTCGGATGAAGTCTAGAAATGCTTGCGTCGGCTCCAACCAACGTCTCTTCTGGAGCGGAAACACGCTCAGAGATTTTTCCACTCGGCGGTGTCGCGTCGAAGAAGCGTTCTGCAAAGAATAGTCCCCCGAAACCACCGTCATGAACCACAGGGACATAGCTGTGACGATTGATATTTCGCGTAGTTAGATCGGAAACCGACTCGCAAGTCATAAGATGAGCTCTAGGTGTCATTATCATTCCAACCGTAAGGCCTGCCTGTACGTGCCAATTTCCGCACTTACGTCGGCGAGTTCTTGATAATCGTTTTTCCGCACGAAACTTAAGCTCCCATGGGAGAAGGCGAGGAAATCAATGCACGGGTAGCAACAACGAGCCTGTCTCTCGAGTAATTGTAGAAGCGAGAATCAATTCTGAGTTTCACGTTTGAAGGACGATTCCCAGTGCAGCGTCTGGACCCGGAGGCGTCTAGGAATCCAACAGCAGCATTCAACCAGAACCGAAATTCACCCACGTCGAAATGCGCAATGTTCGAGCGTATGGTCTCAGCGGCATGCTTTTCATGGACCCGCGCCAGCTTGCAGATTGTCATTGCCAGCATGATTGGCTGGTCGTTAGCCCGCTCCCACAGGAAGTCGTCGTCTAGAAATGATGCTTCGTCAGCATCCGAAAACTCGAATCCACGAATGTCCCGTACCTCGGCAAGATTTTCATAGGTATGACTGTGGAAATCACCGATGAGCGTCAAGTGTGGTGCCCATCGATCCATCAGTTCGCTCTTCAGGCGGACAGCCTGATCGTTGGGCTTCACGCTGTTCCGTGATCGCTTGGCTGAAATGCTGAGACTCATAAGATCGACATGGAAATGGGTCGTTCCTTTCGAGTCCTCGCGACTGAAGCCCCAAAGATACCCCAGCGTTTCCAGCTTTGTTCGGCGCGGACGACCATCTCCGAGAACATAGGCTTCCAGTGTGGCAAGCGTAATAGTGTGACGAGCTGCATCAGAAAGGGAAATGGTGAACTTCATCGTGCGTTACCTGAAGGTGCCTCCGATTCGTTTCCGATCAACGGCCAGCCACGATCCTCACTGGGGCTTCGCTGGTCCAAATCGCGATATATCCGACCTAGTCGGCCCGAATCCTGACCTTGATCAGGATCTCGCACGCGAAGTCCTGACCAAGAAGCAATCGCTGGTACGTCGGGGGCTTTATCGTTCCCGCCTACGACGGTGTTGCGCCTGTGATACCTGACGGCGAGGAAACCATCGAAGAAACCGCCGACGACCTTCTCGCCAGTGAGACGCTGGACTCCGCTGTCGAGGAGGAGGTCGATGAGAAGGATTCGACTGACCAACCACCGCGGGACAGGTTTCTTCCGTCGTCGATAGGGTTGACGGTGGTTCTTCCGGAAACGGTGAGTCAAGTCACGCTGCGCGCAACATGGGGGAACTATAAGACGGAGCCCCCATTGCCCGATGCGCTCCTCATTCCCGAAGTGTCGGGAAAGGGCAAGCCAAAGCCAGAAAAGCCCGAGAACCTCCGTTGGGTTCGGGTTTCCGGCGAAGCCGCGATCGTCCTCGACGTCACTCGGAACCAGTCCGGGATCCCGCTGCCGGAAAGCGCTGCGCCTCACAGGCCGGGCGGCGGCATCGAAGTCGCCGTTCACACCGTGTGCTCCGTTAAAAGACTCCGGAAGGGGCTGAAGAGCGTCTGCGCGTCATCACCGTCTTCTTGGTAAACCGTCGACGGAGCACAAAGGCTCCGTACAAGGACGTGGCCTATGCGTTCCAGACCCGGATCGAGCTCGAATGTGCGGATGGATTTTATCCGCGCAGCGACCTGTCCACCTACCAGTCCGATGATTTCGAACTTAGGCTGGGCGATCTCCATTATCGCGATGTCCGCGAATATGCCGTTGGTCGCAACACATCTGCCGGCTGGCAAGAACGGCGTGACGCGACGAACGATCCGCTCCCCGTGACGCGTGTTTGGACCGATTTCCTTCCGCAGCAGGAGGTGGAGCGTGTCGTCCCGGCAAGGAGCGATGGCGTCGAGTTCGGCATGGAGGCTCTCGCTCGGGCTGCCGTTTCCGGAGCCGAAGCGGTCAGTGCAGCCTTGGATTCACTGCCTGAACTTTACGCCGAGTGGCGGCGGGGTCAGGAAGGAATGATGACAGGGCTTGCGCCGAGACGGCTAAAGACGGGCCAGGCGCTTCTGGAAAAAGTTGACACCGCCGGCAGCAGGATTCGCGATGGGATAGATCTCCTTAAGCGTGATACGGTGGCGCGTGAAGCATTCGGCCTGATGAATACGGCGATGGCGATGGCCAACCGCCGGCGCGAGGCAGTGATCCAGAAGAAGCTGCCGGGCGATGTAGACCCGCCAACATGGCGGCCGTTCCAGCTAGCCTTCGTCCTCCTCAATCTCGTTGGCGTGACCGACCGAAACAGTGGTGAGCGTGAGATCGTCGACCTGCTTTTTTTCCGACCGGCGGCGGCAAGAGCGTATCTTGGACTTGCCGCCTATGCGATTGTGCTGAGGCGGCTCCGCGGATCTGGCGTGCTGGGTGCGGGCATCAGCGTCATCATGCGCTACACGTTACGCCTGCTCACGCCGCTGGTCTCGTCTGCGCGCTCGAATTCCTGCGGACCCATGATGACAATGGCCGGAAGACGCTTGGCGAATGGCCGATCGAGATTGGACTCTGGGTGGGCGGCGCAGCCTCACCGAACAATCCAGCCGCGAAATTCTTCCGACAAGGACGCCGCGACGACCTGGCTGAAGCGGTACCAGAGCAGACCTAAGACGAAATCCCCGGTGCCACTGAAGGCATGTCCGTGGTGTGGTGAGCCCTTCAAGCCAGAGAGCTTCCACTTCACGCCCAACAGGACGGCTCCGCAGAATCTAGTGCTCAAATGCGAGAACGCCGAATGCGACTTCACGCGGGATCGACACCTGCCGGTGCTCGTGGTGGACGAGCCAATTTACCGCCGTCTTCCCGCATTTCTCATCGCCACGGTGGACAAATTTGCCTCCCTTCCATGGATTGGCAAGAGCGGCGCATTCTTTGGACACGTAGACCGGTATGATCCGGACAAGGGGTTCTTCGGCGCGTATGGGCCAGGCGAAGGTCGCCCCTTCGGAAACGGGCATCGGCTCGATCCGCCGGATCTTGTCATCCAGGACGAACTGCACCTGATCTCTGGCCCGCTTGGAACGGTGGCCGCACTCTACGAAACAGCGATCGACCTGCTGTCGTCGCGGCCGGGTCTTCATGGACTCATTCGTCCAAAATCGTCGCTTCGACCGCGACCGTCCGAAGGGCGGAGAAACAGATCGCAGCCTTGTTCGATCGTTCGGAGACGGCCGTATTTCCGCCACCCGGCATCCACCGTACCGACAGCTTCTTCGCCAGGACTGTGCCATCGACACGAGAGCCAGCCCGCCTCTACATCGGTGTGGCGAGTCAGGATCGCGGGCCTAAACTCCTCTTTCTTCGGAGCATGCAGACCCTGCTGGCAGGCGCGCAGGCACTGACTTCCAGCCCGACGCAAGAAGGGGAAGATCCCGCCGATCCGTATCTGACAGTGCTCACGTATTTCAATGCGCTTCGCGAGCTTTGGGTGGCGCTCGTCGCATCTCCTCAGAACTCCGCTGCTTCCAGCTGGCGGCTGAAACCCACAGGCGCAGCCAGCTTGGTCGCTAACCGCATCGATCGCCTCATGGTGTCTGCCATGAATCCGTGTTCGTGAAGCGCTCCAGAGCGAAGATGTTGGGCGTCAACCAAGTTCACCAATGAGCTTCACTGCTCGAGTTCTGCACGGTGTCACCGACTGGCGCCGGAGGTTGATCCGGTGATTAGGAGGAGCACTCGTTGTCGGATTCTCGACGATGTCGGACATGTGACACAACGCTTCCAGAGCGATCGCATTGTTCCGAAACGATTTTCCCAGTTGGCACGACGGTTGCGATCCTATGCGCAAAAGCCCTGCGATGCCGCACCGACTGGAAGAACTCATCAATGATCACGCTTTTCGAACATGTGGGCGCCGCTACCAACACTGAGCGTTCCCGAGCCGACGGAAGCCTCTATCCCTTCTTTCTGAAGGCTGTCCGGACATGAACGCATTTGATGTCCGTCCAACGCTGGATGCTCCCGACGACGATCCCTATCTCTGGCTTGAAGATGTAGAGGGCGAGCGGGCACTTGCCTGGGCCGCCGGCCAGTCGGCAAAGACCCTGAAGCACTTCGGTGGAACGCAGTTCGAGCGCGACCGGGCGGCTCTGACAGCCATTTTCGACAATTGCGACAACCTTCCCCTGATCGCGCGCCGTGGTCAGTACCTCTACAATTATTGGCGAGATGCCGGAAATCCACGCGGACTGTGGCGCCGGACCACCCTTGCCGCCTACATGAAGGCGGATCCCCAATGGGAGCTACTGCTCGATCTAGATGCTCTCGCGGCTAGCGACGGAGAGGATTGGATCTGGGACGGCGCGTCCGTCGAGCCGGAGAGACGGGAAAGAGCCGTTCTGCGCCTGTCGCGCGGCGGCAGCGACGCGGTCGTGCATCGCGAATTCGACCTGATCTCTCTGAGCTTTGTCGCCGACGGTTTCAATCTCCCCGAGGCCAAAGGCTACGTTAGTTGGCTGGACCCTGACGCGCTTCTGCTTTCCAGTGCGCTTGGTAATGGCATGGCCACCCGCTCCGGCTATGCGCGCACCGTGCGACTGTGGAAGCGTGACGCGGATCCCCTCACCACGCCGGTAATCTTCGAGGCCGGGTTCGAGAGCCTCAAGGTGTCTGGTCATTCGGACCGCACCGGCCGCAGCGAGCGCCTTTGGTTCATCGAGAAGCCGGCCTTCTTCGAGAAGATCAGCTGGATCGGCGACAGGAGCGGGCCGAGGAGGCAGATCGATCTTCCTCGTGACGCGTCGTGGCGGGTCTTCGGCGACTGGCTGGCGGTAAGGCCGCGCAAGCCGTGGACGGTGGGAGGCACCACCCATCCCGCCGACGCGCTGATCGTCATCTCGCTTTGCTCTTTCCTCGCCGGCGGACGCCGTTTTGAGACCCTGTTTCAACCAGGGGAAAGGCGCTCTCTGCAGTCATTCTTCTGGAATGACGGGAAGCTCATTATCTCTTACCTCGTCAATCTCGTACCGCGTTACGAGATGTTCACTCCCGGCCACCAGGAATGGACGCGCCGAGTCCTGGACACCCTGCCGGCCGAAGGGACTGTCCACGTCTGGTCATTCGATGCGGCAGTTCACGAGACCAATGGAGAGGTCCTGGTCTGTGCTCAGGATCCGATCACGCCGCCGCAGCTCTTGCTATTCGATCTCAATGCCGCGCCGTCTCTCAGCGCTTCAGCAATCCTGAAGCGCAGCCCGGAGAATTTCGATGCATCCGGACTGGTGGTCACGCGCCACGAGGCAGTCTCTATCGATCATGAGCTGATCCCCTATACGCAGGTTGGTCCGGCGAACGGGAACGGAGATGCTCCGATTCACCTTTCCGCTTATGGCGGGTTCGGCATATCACTCCTGCCCTACTACAACTCCCCGCTGGGCAAGCTGTGGCTCGAGCGCGGCGGCACGTGTGTGGAGGCGAACATCCGCGGCGGCGGCGAGTTCGGCACCCGCTGGCACGATGCCGGGCGCAGGGAGGGCAAGCGTCTCGCGCATGACGATTTCGCCGCCGTTGCCGCCGACCTCGTGCGAAGGGGCATCACCCTGCCGAGGCGGATTGCCGCCGAGGGCGGCTCAAATGGCGGCCTGCTGATCGCAAACATGCTGACCCGCTATCCTGAGCATTTCGGGGCTCTGTTCTGCACAATTCCGCTTATCGACATGCGTCGCTACACCAAGCTCTTGGCGGGCGCGAGCTGGATCGACGAATATGGCGATCCGGACAAGGCTCACGATTGGGCTTTCCTGAAGGAAATCTCCGCCTATCACGCCGCGGCGCCGGGACAGCCCTATCCGCCTATCCTGATCGCCACCACGAAACGCGACGACCGCGTCCATCCGGGCCATGCGCGCAAGATGGCCGCAAAACTGCAGGCTCTTGGCTATCCCGCTTACTTCTACGAGGCCAGCGCAGGCGGGCACGGCTACGGCAAGGACAATCGGGAGCAAGCCGCATTCATCAGCCTAGGCACCAATTTTCTCCGCAGCGCAATCGGCTTCAACGATCACCTTCCGGAGATGGCGGAACGCGTTGCAACGCAAGAGGAGCGTTTGAGCTCCATCAACAATTCATTCGAGCAGGAGACGAAATAGTGCAGTGCATCCTTTCTGAACATCAAGGAGTGAATATCATGGCGAGAACGCGAATGGGCGTAGCGCGGGCAATAGCAGCGGCGGTGGCCCTGATCATCGTGGGACAGCAGGCCGTCGCCGCGGAGCCTGCGCAAGCAGAGACCGTCCTGGCGGAGACGGGAGCCTCGGTCACCGAAGCGCCAAGCCCTTGGCAGGTCCGCCTGCGGGGGTTGGGCGTCGTTACGAAAGATCTGGGCTACGTTGATACGCTTCCCGGCTCCGGTCTTTCCTATTCGAACACGGTGACGCCGGAACTCGATATCTCGTATTTCTTTAACGACAACATCGCCGCCGAACTCATACTCGGTACCACCTATGCCAACATCGCGGGCCGAGGGACGATCGGTGGGTTGGGCAACATCGGCAAAGTTTGGCTGCTGCCGCCGACGCTCACGTTGCAGTACCATTTTACCGATCTCGGCGCGTTCAAGCCTTATGTCGGCGCCGGCGTGAACTACACGATCTTCTATAACCAGGACACTGGCAGCGCTGACGCTCTCAAGGTGAAGAACACGTTCGGCACGGCGCTGCAGGTCGGATTCGACTACATGGTGGACCAGCACTGGGGCCTCAACTTCGACGTGAAGAAGCTTTTCCTGAGGCCGGACTTCGACGTCACGGTGGCCGGCGCGAAGCTGACGGGGAAGGCGGAGCTCGATCCCTGGCTGATAGGCGCAGGTGTCACCTACCGCTTTTGAATATCAGAGTGAAGTCTGCTTCCCGACTGCCGGTTTAAAATGAAGGGCGCCTCGCGCGCCCTTTTTTATGGTCGACACTGCAGCGCAAGACCTCATGAAGCTATTGTCGGGCGGGGTTCTCTTCCGGCGGACCAAGAAGGTGCACTGGCCAACCGGCCTTGCGCCTGAGATGGAGTGCTTAGAAGCGCTTTGGATCGGGACGGGCTTTGGTATTGTGGGTGGAATGCTTCAGCCAGACTATTTGCCAGCATCGTCTCCCGGACGTCTGAGCTTCGTGTCAGCGCAAGGCGAACACGCGGCTCCTAGATGCCGACACGATGGCTGGTTCAGCCATGCTGCGACAGTTGCCTTTTTTTTCAGTTCCTTTGCTGTTCGTGCGCTAACCGCAACGCTCCATACTAGTCTCGCGTGCCTGTCCCCGAGGGGTGGGCGGCAGAAAGCGATTAGGCCCGCAGAAAGAGGCGGACCGCATCCGAAGGACCGTAACCAAGAGAAGGACCTGAAGCGAGAGCGAAGGTTGCGGGAAGCCGCGGCGGGCCTAAAAGGCACTGCCGACCAACCCCCACGCCCCAGGAAAGGCTGACAAAAACCGCAGCGGCCGACTGTCCAATAGGGTGCGCCGCGCCAGGGCGAGCCAAATGGCAGGGGCTGCCGGGGGCCCTAAGAAAAGCGTGGGTTCACGAGCACCCGGCGCGCGCCATCAGGCCGCCAGCTACTTGGAGGGCGGGTGTATCAGGCCTGTTTGTCGGGCCGAACCAGATCCATGTGGCTGACGCCGAGGGCCAATGCCAGTTCATAGATCGTGATAATTGTCGGATTTCTTCGGCCTTTCTCCAAGCCGCTGATGTACTGCTGACTGAACCCGGAAATCTCCGCAAGCTGCTCCTGCGTCAGACGCTTCCTTTGCCTGATCCTCTGCACATTCCGTCCGACCAACTTGCGCATATCCATGCACGCAAGCCAGCGGATCAGGCGGCTTGAGTTTATCAACTATAATATGTAATCCACATTTAGCAGGCAGAGGGCTTCGCGGGTCCATTGGCCGGAGATAGAATTAGCGATGTTACAGCCCAAATCGAACACGCCGTTTGCCGACGAGGTCCCCTGGTCGGACCGCATTACAGCCTACGACAAGGACCACTTTACAACCTATATGAGGCTCCTGGACGCCTCAGCCGACAACGCCACTGAAGAGGAAATGGCCCATGTGATCCTCGGCATTGATCCGGCACGCGAACCGGAGCGCGCACGGAACGTTCTTCGCAGTCATCTCGACCGTGCAAACTGGGTGGTGACGAGCGGCTACAAGGATTTGTTCGCCAGTTGACGAAATGGGCGGTGCGGTCGCTTCGCTTCAAGCAACGAAGTCGCGTAACCACCATGCATCGACGCATCACCACAGCGCGAAAGCGCTCGAAGATGATCGCGAGGACTTCCAGTCGGCGCGGATGGCCCAGCGCTTCGCAGTCTCATCGTTTTGTCCTCCGCTCGCCAATGGCTGCTTCCCAGGAAGCGGTGCGGCGGCGAGTCATGACAGGAACGGGCCCGCCGTCTGAGCCGCACCGCATCCGAAGGACCGGATGGACAACCTACTGAAAGCTCACAGCTAGCTAAGGGTTGCGGGACGCCGCGGCGGGCCTAGAAGGATGCGGCGCCACCTGCTGGGAAAGGCACAACAGAAAGAATTACGAGAGTCTAACGACGCACTAGGAGGCGCAGCGGAATGGTCGAGACGCCCTGAGCCAAGAAAAGCGGGGATCGACCCACCGGCACCCGGCACGCGCGGTGATGGGCGCGGGCGCCCACTACGTCCGCAGGCTCAACAGAATCTCACACGGATCAGCGTCGAGGGCCGCAGTTACGTCGAGAAACTCAATGATATCGAGACGCCGCTCTCCACCCTCATATTTCGCCACGAAAGATTGCGGACGACCAAGCTTCTCAGCCACCTGCGCCTGCGTCAGTCCTTTGACCTTGCGCAGTGAGATCAACTGGGCCAGAAACCGCTGGTGGCGGGGAGATCGAAGAGATTTGGGCATTTAGGTGAACCGGTCAGGTAAAGACCGGCTCAGCGACTAATCCCCGTTTCGGATTATCCCATTTTGGGATATTCTGCCTTGGATCCAGCGATCAACATGCGAGGTTCGCGGCAGACATGAATCGATCAACGGCAACAGGTAAGACTCAAAGCTCAACACTGCTCGACGAAGTCCCTTGGTCTGACCGTCTTACCGCCTACGACAGGGCGCACTTTACCACCTATATGAGGCTCCTGGACGCCTCAGCCGATGAGGCGCCCGAAGAGGAAATGGCCCATCTGATCCTCGGCATTGATCCGGCACTTGAACCGGAGCGCGCCAGGAAGGCGCTTCGTAGTCATCTCGACCGTGCGAACTGGATGGTGACGAGCGGCTACAAGGAATTGTTCGCCAGCTGACAAATGCGCAGTGCTCGGTCATACAAGTAGCAGTTCCTGTGGCAGCCAGTGGTCAGGCTGATCGGGACCTGCACCACAGACGCGCCGGCAAAATGGACCCGGTGGCGAGCACAATTCAGTTCCCAGGAAATCGGGTTTTGGCAATTGTCCGAGCGTCTGACGTGATAGAAGGTTCCGCTCTGTCTGGATGGGTAATAGCCCGGAGCAGCGCTGCATATCGTGCCGGCGCTCGACGCAGAATGGTCCACCTCTTCGCTTTCAAGCCGGATAACCGAAAGCCATCGCCCTAAGTCAACGGTTAGAGATTACCGGCAGGCAGGTATGCAAGCGGGCCATCGTCGGAAACTATATAACCGCACGACTAGCTCGTCAGCGACGAAACACCCGCTCGAGCACCGATAGACTAAGATCACCGGCGCGGACTGGAAGAATACGGCTGCATCGCCCTGACCGAGCCGGCGGAACAGAAGATCTCGGCATCCAGTCAACGCTCGAGACAAAGCGCGCAATCGAATGGCCCGAGCACAAGCGGATCAAAAAGCTTCTCAGAGAATTGAGGACCCTTCGGACCCCAAAAGGGCTATAGCCTGATTTTGGGTTCGCACGCCTAGCTTCTTCTTGGCATTGTCCAAATGAAAAGCGATCGTGCGTGACTTGATGCCCAAGATGCGGCCGGTCACCCAGGCTGAATTACCCCGCGCTGCCCACCGCAGGCACTCATATTCGCGGGATGTCAGCGAAATCCCATCCACTGTTCGATCGCTCGGCAGTTTGCGGCGAACGCAACGATGAAAGCAGGCCGCCATCAGCTGAAGAGCTTGTTCGTACCGCTCAGCGACCCGAAGAAATACTGGACGAGGCTCATCGGCGGCAAAAGTAACCGCAGCGATGCGGCCGCGGAGATCGACAATCGGGATCGTCAAACCGCAGCAGATGCTGAATTGAGCCGCCTCATCGAATAGCTGCTGTTGAGCCGGCGACATTTTATCGCCCCCCAAATTCGATCCCCAGTGAAACGGGCAGCCGCCATTTCGAGCACGCAAGACCACAGGATCGAGTTTCTCATACTGATTTTCCAGATACTGTCTGGTCCAGCGGGGTGGATAGTTCGAAATTAGCCTCGGTTTGCCGGAAGGCCGTGCTGGCAAGGAGAGGTAGGCAAAGGAGATTAGGTCAAGTCGTCCGGCCGCCTCAGCCATGGCATCCCGGAAATCTGCCTCATCGATACTCTGTGACAGTCTTTCAAGGAATGTCTCGAAAACAAGTGGCAGGTCCCTCGTCATCGTCGCGCTCGATTCTTCCTCTTTCTGCACGCCTTCCGGCTGCGTCGTGTATTTCCCGACAAACGCGATTGACTTCGCGGGCGTCGCTGGGCTGACCAGGCTCCAGAATGCTGCCACACTTTCGATCTTCGCCGGTCATCCCAATCATGCTGGGCTCGCCCGATGGGCGTCTGGCAGACGCCTCTTGATCTTTCAACAGCTCAATCAGAGAATCTCCATGCATTAAATCATGACCGCCCCTGCACCGTCCAAATCAGGAGAAATCATCCTGCGCTGACCAAAAGCCATCATTGACCCAGCTTTTGCAGGAATTGTGGTCGGCATTAGCATAACAATTCGGATAGCCGCTCATCCCCCACCCAGGGCGCCATGATCCGGAACGAAGTGTTGCGATGCTTTCTTTTATTTGATAGGCAAATCGTCTCAACAATGTTAAAATGCCTTTTCCTTGTGAACGGGATGGCGTGTGAGTATCGTCCTTTTATATACCTGACGTGATAAAATTCACCGCAATGATTATTCTGCTCTTTGTGATGTGAAGGAAGATATCTTCGGCGTTGCCGCGCTTTGGAACCGGCGACCGTGGCCCGCTGCAATGATGTAAAGGGCGAGTCTAAGCTCAATCTGCATCGGAACGTGCAGATGACCTTTACTAGACCCTCGATTCCGGACGGGCCATAATGATTCTGATTACGTGGGTCAAAAAGGGCGCCCTGCCGGCGGGGAGGTACACCCGCAGGGCGCGCCGCACAGAGGTCCTGGTCGTTGGGCAACAGGACAGCGGCGGCAGAACTGATTCGGTTCGTGACTGAAATAGTCCGGAGCATGCTCAAGATCAGATATCTGGAATTCAACAGTTTTGGGTCTGCTCGGCGCAGTAGCGCGCAGGGACATGCCTGCCTCCGGACTCGCTCCTTCGCGATCGCAAAATCATACGGCACCCTCGGCCTTCAGCGCGCGATAGGTGGTATCGACCGACTTTACCGTCGCGTCGACAATGATGTCGATCTCTTTTCGGGTAATGATCAGGGGGGGTGCATAACCGAGGATGTCGCCATGCGGCATGGCCCGTCCGATGACACCATTCTCAAACAGAGCAGCTGCAGTGCGCACCCCGACCTGAAGGTCGGGTTCGAATGGTATCCTTTGTTTTGGGTCCCGCATCATCTCTACGGCCGACAGGATACCCACTCCGCGAACTTCACCAACGATGGGATGCCCCGCCAGCTCGGCCTTCATCCGGTCTTGCCAATACGGTCCAACATCGCGGACATGCTCCAAAATATTTTTTTCTTTAAGCAGTCGAATATTGGCGAGCGCGGCTGCGGCACAAAGCGTGTGCCCCGAATATGTCCAGCCGTGGCCGAGTGCGCCGTGCTTCTCAGTTCCTTGTTCCAAAACCGACCAGACACGGTCGCCAATGATTGACCCGGAGATGGGGAGGTAGGCGGAACTCAAACCCTTTGCGATGGTCACGAAATCCGGACGCATGTTATACAGGTGGGAACCGAACTTCTCGCCGGTTCGCGCGAAGCCGCAGACCACTTCATCGGCGATTAGAAGGATATCGTATTTGTCGAGCACCGCTTGAATGGACGTCCAGTACCCTGTGGGGGGCGGCACAATACCTCCTGTCCCAAGTACCGGCTCTCCGATAAAAGCTGCAACCGTTTCCGGTCCTTCGGCCAGGATCAAGGCTTCAAGCTCATCGGCACAGCGCCGGGAGAACGCTTCCTCGCTCTCCTCGATACGCGCCTGGCGGTAATAGTGCGGCGTGGTTGTATGGCGCACCAAATCCAGAGGCAGGTCGAAGAAATTGTGAAAGAAGGGAAGGCCAGTTAGGCTACCCGTGACCAATCCAGACCCGTGATAGCCGCGATTTCGCGAGATGATCTTTTTCTTTTCGGGCCGGCCAAGAATGTTATTATAATACCAGACCAGCTTGATGTTGGTTTCGTTAGCATCGGAACCGGAGAGGCCGAAATAGACCCTTCGCATGTTCTGACCGAAATACTCCACCACGGCCTCTGCCAACAGGGCGACCGGCTCCGTACCTTGGCTGGCATAGACGTGCGCGAACGGCAATTCGCGTGCTTGCCTGGCAATGGCCTCGGCGATCTCCGTGCACCCATATCCCATGTTGACGCAGTAGAGCCCTCCGAAACCGTCGAGGCTCCTTCGGCCTTCGGTGTCCCAGATATAGACGCCTTCCGCACCGGCCATAATCCTATTTGGCGTTTCGCCTCGGCTGTGCTTGGCCAGATGCGTAGAAGGATGGAAGACGAAGCTTCTATCCTTCTCCCGGAGTTGCTCGGTTCCCAGATTGCTCGAGCGCATCGTCCCTCTCCTCGCGATAAATTGGCGGAGGGCACTCGGCCAGCCACCTGTTTAGCAAATAGCATACCGGAAACGTCTCTCGAGTTTCTCGGGAATACACGCTATTCGCCGCGGAATTCGCGGGATCGGCCCGAATTGCCGTGAAAACTAAGGCGCCACCTTCGCCTTGGCCGAGGGAGCGTTGAATTGGATCTCACTGATTTTGCGACGTCAGGGCGCGTACTGCAAACACGAACAGCTTACGACGCGCATGCGTCCAGCATAGTGCCCGATTAGCGGGTGACGTTGCCCCCAGTTTCTATCCAGTTTTGGTTCGTTTCCGGCGTGGGTTGTGCCCTGCTGGGCGGGTGAAGCGACGGGCGCTGGCGCGGAGCCTTTGGCATAGCGCAGCGCGAGCGACCGTCGCGGATTGAAGGTGCTGGCGAACTCGGCCGGGGTCTGCCAGGCGATTTGGGAGTGCGGCCGCGCGGTGTTGTAGTCGGCGTGCCACAGGGCGATGGCGACGCGCGCCTGAGCCAGCGAGGTGAACAGCTTCTCGTTGAGCAGTTCATCGCGCAGTCGGCCGTTGAAGCTCTCGATGAAGCCATTCTGCATCGGCTTGCCGGGCGCAATGTAATGCCATTCGACGCGGTTCTGATCCGCCCAGGCGAGGATGGCGTTCGAGGTGAACTCGCTGCCATTGTCGCTGACGATCATCCTCGGCCGGCCGCGCTCGGTGATGAGCCGGTCCAATTCGCGGGCAACCCGCATGCCCGAGAGAGACGTATCAACGATGAGTGGCAGGCACTCTCTCGTGCAGTCGTCGACGACGGTCAAGATGCGGAAGCGGGGCCCGTCGGTGAGCTGGTCCGATACGAAGTCAAGCGACCAGCGCTCGTCGGGCCTCTAGCGGTACCAGCATCGGCGCTCTGGTCCCGATCGCCCGCTTGCGGCCGCCACGGCGGCGAACGGCGAGCTTCTCCCGATAGAGCGCGGAACAGCTTCTTGTGGTTCACGACCAGGCCCTCCCGCCTCAGCATCACGAGAAGAGGCCGATAGCCGAACCGGCGACGCTCCTGCGCGATCGCCTTCATCCGCTCGCGAAGCTCGCGGTCGCCGTTCGCTCATCCCGAAGCCTTCCTTCAGGCGAGCGGCAGTTTTCCGCTTGGCCGCGGGCGTCACCATTTCTTTCCCACAAGATCCTTCAACGCGGCATTGTCGAGCATGGCGTCGGCCAGAAGCCGCTTCAGCCGGGTGTCCTCGTCCTCCAGAGCCTTCAGCCGCCGAG
Source organism: Mesorhizobium sp. M1E.F.Ca.ET.063.01.1.1 (assembly GCF_003998155.1). Classification (NCBI taxonomy): domain Bacteria; kingdom Pseudomonadati; phylum Pseudomonadota; class Alphaproteobacteria; order Hyphomicrobiales; family Phyllobacteriaceae; genus Mesorhizobium; species Mesorhizobium sp. M1E.F.Ca.ET.063.01.1.1. The sequence continues at coordinate 34,709 of NZ_RZSC01000001.1, read as the reverse complement.
CCTCGGAGACATCCATCCCGCCGAAGCGGGCCTTCCAGTTGTAAATCGAGGCGTCGCCGACCCCGTGCTTGCGGCACAGATCGGTAACCGATACCCCGGCCTCAAGTTCCTTCAAAAATTCCGATGATCTGCTCTTCAGAGAAGCGGCTACGTTTCATGTCCTGGTCCTCTCGATGGGCCAGAACGAACTTCAAACCGGATTAGATCAGAGGGGCAAGGTCACGGGCGATATTGAAGGATGAATAGCGCTCGGGATGCTGTTCCCGCCGGCCGCGCGAGGCACGATAGAGCGCCGCCGGCCGCCTCGCCATCGACATCTTGATTCGCAGCCGACCAGCGCCGCCAAGTTCTGTCGTCAGTGTGTTGCCCTTCTTGCGATCGCAAATTCGTGGTTGCTGCGCAGGGCGAGCCGAGCTGCGGCTCGCGGGACGCGGGCGAACCGACAGAACTCTTTGCGCCGCCTGAAAAGCTGCCTCCATCAATGCTGGCCGATCGTGCAGTCTTTAAACGCTGGCTCAAGCCTCAAACGTCGAGCAGCCGCTCCTTTTCCTCTCGAAACCAGCGCCCCTCGCCCGACGTGATCACTCGATCTCATGCTTCGAGCAGGGCTCCTCCTAATGGTTGCGCTCATGACCTGCACCCTTCAGCCAAACTCAGCAAATGGGACGTCTCCACGGATTATCAGCGGCTCGGCAAGCTCGGAACGCGCCGGTGAACGCTGCAAGGTTAGTCGCCGCCAGTGGATGGCGAGGATGTCCTGCGGCTAAGTACTTTAGGTGGGTTATTATAACCCGAGATTCCGATACGTGGTTTCGCCATAGCTCCTGGCGCCATTGGCACGCTGAGCGTTTGAAAGCCGATGAAACTCGTTAGGCCAATGGGCAAGCGCGTGCTTGATAGCCTTCATCTTGAACGGCACGTGCACAACACATTTGTCCCTGATGATGGGCGGACAGCTCGCATCTTGTTGTCGCGAGCCGTTAAGGTTTGCTGCGATTATCGGCAGACCTAGATCAAGGGCCAATTCCATTTCCCAGCGCACGAAGCGAAAAAGGTTTTTCGTTTTCTCACCGATCAGGACAAGTACCTGGCTCGATCCATTCATTCTGTTGCGAAGATTGCGTTTAACATAATCTTCGTCCTGTGCTCGGCTCGTCATATTGTCCAGATCGTGAGCGTTCGCGAATTCAAAACTCACATTCTCGCTGGCATTCCACCCTTTCATAAAGCGGTATGCCCAAGCGTCTTCATCGCCGTCAAATATTACATAGGTCGGATCGCTGTATGCCATTGTTGTCTCTTAGTTGTTTTGACGAGCAACCCACTGGGTGTGCTCCCTTGAGAAAGCCAGTTCGGCTTCGTTCACCGCCGCGGAGAATGCCTCATCCGAGATGGCGTCCGTAATAAGGTCGGCAGTCAATCCGATCTCGTGAGCTGTCAACGTGTAAGCCGATGCCAATTCGTTAAATTTCTTGATCTGGGTCCACCCGATAAGCGAGGCGGCAATAACGATTAACGGCTCTGTCGGCCAGCCTGGTATCGCTGGGTCAGCGATGCGTACCACGATGAACGAGAACCCCAGAGCGTAAGCAATCACACCAAGGCCCATCCAAATTTTTGCGGATCTCTTGTTCGAGCGCGCTTTCTTCTCGTACCACTTACGTTGCTCGCAAATTCGTTTCTGCAGATATAGCTCTTTTCGCTCTTTTAGCGGGGAGTCCCTTATTGACATCATTTCGTCGGTTGTTTGAGGGGATGCTGAATCGGTGCCGCTCAACGCGCTGCCAAGGTGTCGATTGCTATCAAGGATACCTTCCATGAGCTTGCGAAAATCAGCTCTAGCGTCGGCCGCACGCGTGTCATCGAACGGCTGTGCTCGCATCGCAAAGCGCCAGGTCAATGTCTTTACTGACTCTGCCAAAGCTCTAGCTTGATACCAGACCTGCTCGGGCTTTGTGACCGACCGGAAAATGAGGATTCCCATTGAGCAAAGAAACACCGCAGCATACACACCGAAATAGGCCTTTGATGGCCACAAATCCAAAGAGAGAACAGACGCCGAAAAAAGAAGAACGTACTCTGCCCGGATCAGGCTAAGAAATGTCGCCTGCTGCTCGTTAGACGCCATGTCGGCGCTATTATAAAGTCCAGGATATTTCACTTCAGAGCACCTCTATTTGTGCCAGCAAATTCTTTAAGCCATGATTTGGCAAACGTAACGTTTGCAGTCGAGCTTACAGAGCCTAGTCTTGAGCTAGACGCGGTCCCTCTGTTTATAAACAGGATTGCAGGTCCGGTCCCATCGATGTACGGGTATAGGCCCAAAAATTCTTGCCCACAGAATGTTTCCGAAGAATTTTTTGCCACGGGGAGAACTGCTACCGCGGTCCGAAAGCCATCGAAAAAGCCAAGCTCCCAAGGCATCCATCTGGATCCTGGAGAATTGTTTGAATGCACATAGATTAGCGTCTTTGACTGCCTCATACGGGTCCGCAGCAACTCGGCAGTGGCAGAGGAGACCTTTGTGCGGTCCAATTGTGAATCTTCGATCCAATCTACATAAGCAGTGAACCCAAGCTCCTCAAAAATTCGCTTCACACCGAGAACGATCTCTGCGTCCTTGAACGAATGTGACAGAAAAACGTCGAATGACGATCTGGCTGTAGCTGCGGCCATCTCTTCCTTTAGAACGATCGATGCGGCTCTATGTCCTCGACTGGCATTCGCAACTTTTTTCAGCTCTGCCTCGGTCAGTAGCACTATTCAAATCCCCCATGATCTGTTCGCAATCTATGAACTAGACGCCCATTCGATTAAGCGACCCCTTGTCTTGTGAAAACTGGCACCATTCTCTCCAGCCGGTAGCGCAACCTCCACCCTTCTCGAAGACCACTCGGCTGGCGGGCGTGACCGGCCTTGTCACCCACCTACGCGACCGCGGCTCAGCGATGCTCCTCGCTCAGAAGGCTGCGGAGACCAGCAATGTCAAACAGGACAGACAATCTCCTAATCTCGAACAGCAACGAACTTACGACGTAGAAAGGAGATGGAGCGATCTCCGAATATCCGCAGGCGTCGAGGGCCGGTTTGCTCGCCAAGGCCGAGCGGGCCAGCTTGCACTCCCGCTACCCGTCGGCTTGCCAATTCCTCGCTGTAGATTTCGCCCCCTACACGGATGCGCTGACCGCGACTAAGCTCAATCGCCCCCGATCGCCAATCCAGGGCGAAGGTTCCCCCCTTGAGATAGCTGTAGATGCACTTTTCGGCACTTCGCATCTCAGATATGGACGCCTCCTCCACCAGGCACGATCCGGTTTGGCTTCTCGCCGCAACCGTGCTGGCCAAGTGCGTCCGATGGCTGCTTCGATCCGTCTCCTGGAATTGATCGGTTCCAGATTGCTCAAGCGCATCGTCCTTCCTCGCCATCAACTGGCGGATAGCGCTCGGCCACCTTTTTCCAGGAATTAGTATACCGCAAATGTCCCTTGAGTTTCGTCGGAATGGGTGCTTTTTGCCGACGAATCTACGGGATCCGTGCCAAACGCCGTTGAAACTTAAGCTTTTCGGTTTTACCGTTGCCTCAGGGCGGACAAGGGTATCGGTGAATTGGACTTCACTGGTTTCGTAACGACAAGGCTATAGTATTGATCAATCCCTAAGCCTGCCTGCAGCAGTCCCTCCATGAAATCCTGATAGGCGGCCATAGAACGAGATGCGACCCGCATCAGATAATCGACGCGCCCCCCAATTGCCCAGCAGTCCAGGATTTCCGGAATCTCTTGGATTGCAGTTTCGAAGCGTCGTTGGTCCTCAAGACGATGACGATCCAGCACGACCTCTACCATCACAAAGATCATGCCGCCAATGAGGGCAGGACTCAGTCGCGCATAGAATCCCTCAATAATCCCTGCGGCCTTGAGTGCTCGGAGCCGCTCCGAACAGGCCGATGCCGAAAGATGAACTCGTTTTGCAAGCTCACTTTTTGAAATCCGACCGTCTGCCTGAATTTCGGAGAGAATCCGGACGTCCCAACTGTCGAGTTGCACGGGATCGGGTTTCGACTTCATAACCTATGCTCTCAAGCAGCGATCGACATCGCGTTGTGTGCCGATCAATTCTATCATCAATTGAAACGACCGAATGTACTAGTGGAAGGCATCCGTTTCTCGGCCCGAGATGTGCCAGAATGGGGTACGAAAATCAGCTGAGGGAGAGCGATCCGCTGAGAAAAGCTGCAGAAGTAGTTTGGCTATCGCCCCGACGCCTAACGGGGCAATGATGCAGCTGGAGAGGATAGCCGGCCGCGGCGGAGACCTCCTGATAATATAGATAACCCATTTACTGAACTCCGCTGCCGTACTTGATAGACGCCGCGACGGCATTCGAGCCTCGATCGCGTGTACGGCATATTCAATGCAGTATTCACTGGCACATTCAGCTATTGGAGTGAATTGAAGGCCTTGCTCGTCCGGCTCGCCGAGGCGCATGGCACCGCAAATGCCGCTCGTCTTACGGCTTGCCCGACAATTTGGCGCGGGAGTCTGGCCGAAATCGCCCAACGGAAAGACTCAAACGCCGATGTTGCGTGCGATGCTGTCTGCCGCCATACGCTTCCGCCATTCAAGAGGCCCGGAATTGTGAATGGAGTTTCCCTCAACATCGACAGCCATGATGACAGGCATGTCCTGCACCTCGAATTCATAGATGGCTTCCATGCCCAGGTCTTCAAAGGCAACGATCCGCGCCGCCTTGATCGATTTTGAAATCAGGTACGCAGCGCCACCCACTGCAGCAAGGTATGGCGTTTTGTGTCTTACAATCGACGCGATGGCCGCCGGTCCCCTCTCCGCTTTGCCCACCATCGCGAAAAGGCCGGTTTCGGCGAGCACCTTGTCCGTAAAATCGTCCAAGCGGCTGGAGGTTGTTGGACCAGCGGGTCCAACAACCTCATTCCTCACTGCCCGGACGGGGCCGACGTAGTAAATCACGCCTCCCCGCAGGTTGACCGGAAGCGGTTTACCGGCATCGAGCAGCTCGATCATTCGTTGGTGGGCAGCGTCACGGCCCGTCAGTATCTTTCCAGACAGCAGGAGCGTTTCACCGCAGCGCCACGATGCCGTCTCTTCCTTCGTCAGCGTATCTAAATTGACCCGCCGGACGCCGGCTGGGTTCAATTCGTCGGCTCCGATGTCGGGCCATTCGCGCAAATCGGGCGGCTGGAGGGTGATGGGTCCAGAGCCGTCCAAAGTAAACTTCAGGTGCCGGTTGGCGGCGCATTGCGGGATGAGCGCCACAGGCTTGGACGCCGCATGAGTAGGATAGGTCGCAACCTTGACGTCAACGACTGTCGTTAGACCACCAAGGCCTTGGGCGCCGATACCAAGCGCGTTGATCCGCTCATAAAGCTCAATCCGCAGCCCCTCCTCTGCGCTTGACGCCCCCATTGCGATCAGTTCCGCCATATCGATGGGCTCATTCATGGCCTCCTTGGCCAGCAGCATCGCCTTTTCAGCGCTACCACCGATGCCGACAGAGATCAGTCCAGGTGGACACCACCCGCTGCCAAGGGTCGAAACGGTATTGACCACCCAGTCGGAAACGGAGGCGCTGGGATTGAGGGTGGTAAAACGTGCCTTGTTCTCCGACCCGCCGCCTTTTGCGGCGATGGTGATCTCAATCTGGTTACCTTGCACCAGGTCGACATGGACAACTGCCGGCGTGTTGTCGCGGGTGTTGACCCGTCTAGCTAGGGGATCCGCAACGATCGATGCCCGAAGGGGATTGTCCGGATCGAGATAGGCTTGACGTACGCCCTCATTCACAAGATCAGCGAAACTGGCCGTTGACTTAATACGGGCATCCATGCCGACCTTTGCGAAGACAACCACAAGTCCGGTGTCCTGACAAATCGGGCGCCGCCCAAAGGCCGCCATGCGGGAGTTCAGCAGAATCTGACCTATGGCATTCTTCGCCGACGGGCTCTGTTCTCGCGTGTATGCGTGAGAAAGAGACCGGATATAATCTGGAGGATGATAGTACGAGATGTACTGAAGGGCGTCGGCGACGCTCCTTGTGATGTCGCTACCGGCGATGGTCCGTGTTCTGTTTCCCACTGGATTTATCCAAATGAACCGAGGCCATTGACCATTTTCAGAATCTGGAAGCTTCGCACCCCCTGCTCGCCGCCTTCATATCCATAGCCACTTTGCTTGACGCCTCCATAAGGGGCATCCGCGGAAACCCCTTTCAGGTAATTCACACTAACAGCGCCCGCAGAAAGACCATTGACAAGCTTCTGTTGCGTATCGGCCGCGCCAGTAAACAAGTAGGCGGCCAGACCGTACTCCGTGGCGTTGGCTTCATCGATCGCCTCTTCGATCGTATCGAAAGGCGCCACAGTGAGGATCGGTCCGAACGGCTCTTCATGAAGCACTCTCGCTTCCTTCGGTACGCCCGTCAGGATGGTTGGCGGCCAGTAAAACCCCGGTCGGTCAAGGGGGATGCCACCGATCTCGATGCGGGCGCCGCCTTCTACCGCATCCTTGGTCAGGCGCTGCATGGCCTCTATTCGCCGCGCGTTTGCCATTGGCCCCATTTGCGTTGCAGGGTCATCCGGTGGTCCGATCCTGATTTTTCGGACCGCCTCCGTCATCCGGAACAGGAATTCCTCATAGCGGGATCGGGCGACAAGAATCCTGCTGGGCGCATTACAACTCTGGCCCGCGCACTCGAATTTGTATTCCGAAATAGCCGGTATCGCCTTTGCCAGATCCGCATCTTCGCACACAATAACCGGGGAATGTCCACCGAGCTCAAGGATGCAGCGCTGCAGATTATTCGCGGCCAGCGTGGCCAGCTGTTTTCCAACAGCGGTCGACCCCGTGAACGTCAAGACTTTCACAATTGGCGAACTGAGCAGATGCCGCGATATATGCACAGGAACACCGAACACCAGGTTGACCACGCCTTCCGGTATCCCTGCTTGATGCAAAGATTCCACGATATGGACAGCCACGCTTGGCGTCTCCTCGGCCCCTTTGAGGATCACCGGGCAGCCTGCCGCCAGCGCGGGGGCGAGCTTGCGGGCGATAAGAACGGCCGGATAGTTCCATGGCGTAAATGCAGCGACGACACCGAGCGGCTCGGGGGCTATCATCCTGTTCGAGCCCAACGGAATCGGGGCCGACAACTCATCGGCATGCCGGCCATTCCATTCCAGCGTTTCGACTGCGCGCGCGTATTCTCCTGTCGCTTCGGCAATCGTCTTTCCCTGTTCGGACGACAGGTCCCTGGCTGCGGCGCCAGCTTTCTCTGCCAGAATGCTGGCGGCAGAGACGAGGATCTCGCCACGCTCTTTGGCGGGTCGTGAGGACCACGCCTTGCGGCTGCGTTCTGCCGAAGCAAGAGCTTCATTCAAGTCTGAAACCGTAGCCGAGGCCACTGAGGCAAACACCTTCTCCGTCGCCGGGTTGATCACCGGCAAAGTGGCTCGGCTACCACCGGCTCGCCATTTGCCATTAATGAAGAGCTCGTAGCTCTTGGCGTCGCACATCGCGGGCTCCACTTGACTGAATTCTTGCCATACGAGCGCAGTTTCGATATCGAAACTGCTGAACTCGCTTGAGCCAGTTTCATCGCGATGGTCGCGGCGGGTCAAATATCGAATATTGCCGAAATCCATCTGGAATCCAGATCGGGCTGGTCCTGATGGCCGCAAAAGATTATGCCCAGCTTTACAGGTTAGGTTGTCAGGTCGCCTCAGGCGCCACCGCTGCCCAGTCCCGGATTTCAATCAATTCTCTGGCGACCTTCGGAATGAGCTTGCGGACCGCAGAAACGGCCGCAGAACGCTCATCTTTGGGATTTACAGCAAGCACCACGGAGCGGGTAATCACCGGATCGACGATCTTGACAGTCCGGACCAGCCCTTGGGAGGCTTCTTTCTGAACCGCAGACGGGGCGAGAATAGAATGCGCTTTTCCCTCTACGACAATGTTGATGATCGTTGAGAGGGAGTCCACTTCAAACTTAACGTCAAGCGCGCAACCGTGTTGTGCGACGACATCAGCCACCGAACGCCTGACATTGTTGTTGCGCATGGGAACCGCCAGGGGGAATGCATGCAGGTCGGCCAGAGATATCGCATCTTCAAACGGTGGCTCGCCGGACGGAACCACCAGACAAAGGTCTTCGCGCGCTAGCACCGTCATTCGCCCCACACTGTCTGCGGTGCGGTACAGAACCGCCAGATTGAAGCGTCCAGCCGCCATCCATTCCTCTAGCGGTCCCGTCATACCCTCGACCATCTTGAGGGACACCTTGGGCAGTTCGTGTCTCACCGTCTCAAGCAGCGGACCGCTCAGGACGCGAGCAGCTCCAGACGGAATGCCAATAGTCACCTCCCCGGCAGGGGAAGCGGCTGTGTTGGTCAATTCCACCTCGGTAAGTCGAATTTCTTTGAGGATCGCCCGTGCCCGCTCGAGCAATTTGGCTCCTGACGCGGTGACGCTGACGCCGGTTCTGTCGCGTATCAGCAGCTGAGTGCCGAAGCCTTGCTCCAGTTGACGCACATGCAGGCTCAGCGCACTCTGGGCGACATTAAGGAAACCAGCGGCCTTCGTAAAACTGCCTGCTTCGACCACGCCGACGAAATATCTTAACTGCCTGATTTCCACGGGTACTCATCCGAGAGTGGACTCCAATGGATGTAATCTATCTCGAAAAGCGATGGCGCGATAGCAATAATTGTGCCACGCTGCAGCGATCCAGTGGCGAGGCAATTGGACCGCCGTGGTCTCGTGCCGTCCCGTCCGGTCTCCTCAGTTGGTAAGAGGCCGTTTGGGAACCGAGGATTTTGGTTTGCGCTGAGGCGAATTGTGATTCGAGCTCTGGATGTGGACAAAACAGAGTCGTGGGCGGATGGCCCAGATCGCCAGGAAGACCAAGCGCTACCCGTCTGATTGACGGACGAGGAGTGGGAGCAGTTCGCACTGCTTATGCCCGAACCTGGGCGTCGCCTCGTCGGCGTGAGGGTGATTTCCGGAAGGTGGTCAACCCTTGCGCTACTTGGTCCGCTCCGGTTGCGGCTGGCGGATGCTGCCGGTCCACTTTGGGCCGAGGCAGACGGTCTACGGCTGGTTTCGCGAACTGGCGCGGCGGTTTCTGCTCCAGACCCTCCAAGACGTGGCTCCGATGTTGGATCGTGAGCGGGCCGGGCGCGAGGCGAGCCGGTGATCGACAGCCGGTCGGTCAAGGCTCCGCAATTAACAACAAGCGGTTACGACGCTGGAAAAAACGTCGGACGCAAGCGCATAACGCGCTCGATGCGGATGGGCGGCTGTTATGGTCGAACTGACGCCGGCCGACATCTCCGACAGCGCCGGCTCTCAGGCGACCTGGATGGCATCCGCAAGCGCTGGCCTTGGGTCAAGCATCTGTTCGCCGACGGCGCCTAATCGCTAAAGCTCATGCACAAGGCCGTTATCTCGACTTCGTCGTCGAGGTCATCCGCCGACCCAACGACCAGAAGGGCTTCGAAATCCTCCCCCGCCGCTGGGTCGTCGAGCGAACTTTCGGTTGGATGACCCGATGGCGACGTCTCGTGCGCGACTACGAGCAGCGCGTCGACATCTCTCACGCCATGATCCTCGTCGCCATGGGCGGCAACCTGCTTCGCCGAAATGCCCATCCGTGATTTTCAAACGGACTCTAAGGACACAGACGCCCAGCTAAGCTTTCGGGCCCATGGCGATGATCTCACGGGCCCTTCGAATGACCGGTGCATCGACCATCTTTCCGTCCAAGGCGAAAGCACCTCTGCCCTGCGCCGAGGCATCGTTTTGCGCCGCGACGACACGATGGGCCCACTCGATTTCCTGCTCGCTTGGCGAGAAAGCGTCATTGAATATGGCCACCTGGGTCGGGTGGATCGCCAAAGCTCCGACAAAGCCAAGCCGCCGCGCGTGCGTCGCGGCCGCACGAAGCTTATGCGTGTCTGAAAACTCGCCGATGCTTCCTACGAAGCCAAGCGGTAGTAAGCCTGCGGCACGAGCAGCAAACAAAACGGAAAGGTTCGGCGTCAAGAGAAGGTCGAGTTCCGGGGCACCACCAACTGAGGCACTGAAGTCTTCAGGGCCGAGTGCCATTGCAACCATCCTGGGATCGGCCGACGCAATGGCCGAGAGATTTTGCAATGCAGCCGGGGTCTCGATCTGTGCAAGGAACCGGATTTGACCCGGCACAAGATTTCTTTCTCGTTCAAGTTCCAATACCGCATTCGCGATCTCCGATACCCATGCTGACGAATCCGTTTTCGGAAGGACAAGTGCATCAACACCCGCCATCACTGCTGCATCGAGATCTGCCGCCAAGGGGCGCAAACCACGATTCACACGGATCAAGACAGATGCGCCCTTTCGGCCCACCTTTGCCACGGATGCAGAAAGCCGCTTTCGCGACTCCTCTTTCTGATGCTGGGGAACCGAGTCCTCAAGGTCCAGTATGACGCCATCTGCCCCGCGTTCATGAGCAGTCTCCACAAAGCGCGGAACGTGAGAGGGAACGAAGAGCAGCGATCTCCAGCGGGGAATGGACATCGGGCTTTCAACGGCCGGAATGGTGCCCTTCATGAAGTCGCCTCTGCTGCCGGTTTTAGCGCGGGCTGTTGCAGTGAGCTGGCTGGGCGGCCGTGGGACTGGAAAGGGTTAGGAGTAGGCATACACTCTGTGGGTCGCGACCACGCCCCCTTCCCGACAAGGCGCGCGCTCACGCTGACGGAGCTCGTTCGCGCAAACGTCCCAGAACCTCCTCGCGGACAGCCTCGGTATGAGCTCCAAGAGCCGGAACGGGGCGCAGCAAAGGGCGCTCAGAGTTGAAGATCGCCGCCGGCGCTATCGCATCGATGGTTCCTTCGGGTGTTCCGACCTGCACCTTGCGAATGTGTGGGTGCTTTGAAACATCCGCGACTTCGTTCAGTCGGCCATATGCCAACCCGGCCGCCTCAAGCTCCTGCATTGCTTCGTGGCCTAACAGTTCGGAAAACCGCTGTTCGATGATCTCATCAAGTTGCGCACGGTGACCGAGGCGCTCCATATTATCGGCGAAACCAGGTGTGCGTATAAGCCCCGGCTGCTTCAGGAACTTCTCGCAAAAGTTCACCCATTCCCGGTCATTCTGAACCGAAAAGATGACCTCTTTGCCGTCGGCACAGCGATAGGCGCCATACGGCGCGAGCGACGGGTGTTTCACGCCCGCGCGCACCGTGTGATAACCGCTGTAGTCGTTTTGAAGAACCGGCACGTTCATCCAGTCGGCGACGGCATCGAACAGTGACACCTGAATGCTGGTCCCGTCGCCGGTGACCTCGCGGTGATATAGCGCCTGAAGAATGGCACTGTGCGCTGTCATGCCTGCCGAGATGTCGCAAACCGACACACCCACACGGGCGGGCCCCTGTTGCGTCCCGGTGATCGCACACAGACCAGTTTCGGCCTGGACGATGAGATCATAAGCCTTCAAGTGGGAATACGGCCCCTGCTCCCCGAAACCAGAGATATCGCAGGTGATCAGCCGCGGAAAACGTCGACGCAGATCCGCAGACCCGAAACCCAATTTTTCGATACTGCCCGGTTTCAGATTTTGGATCAATACGTCGGCACCGGCAATGAGCGTGTCCAGAACGGCGCGGTCCGCCTCAGATCTCAAGTCCAGACAGACCGACTCCTTACCCCGGTTGAGCCAGACGAAGTATGCGCTCTGACCCCGCACCAACTTGTCGTAATTTCTGGCAAAATCCCCTTCGGGCCTCTCGATCTTGATCACCCGGGCGCCGGCATCAGCAAGGCGAGACGAAGCGTAAGGCGCAGCAACCGCCTGCTCCACGGCAACGACGGTGATCCCCTCAAGAGACTTCTGCATGCGACACCGTGTTTTCATCCAACGTTTTCGTTTCGAATTCGACGACGGTTCAGCATAGCCAGCAACCGATTTTGTTCGTTCCCAACTATTGAGAAGGCCTCGTCGACACCCATTCCGGGCTTTGCGAGCATCATGTCGGCCTGAGTCGCTACAGAGACGTGGACTGAAGCCTGTGCGGAGAGATCCGTTTCGGTACAACTTCCTCCGACATACGCCCCTACCTTATTCGCCTTGCAGAGGAGAACAGCGCGCGCGGCATCGGCGATCGAGCCGACGTCTGGCGTTTTGATTTGAACCAGATGCGCGGCCTTCGCTTCGGCAAAGAGCCGAATATCCTCTAGCGTATTGCATCTCTCATCCACGACGATACGTGCGCTGGAACCCCTATTGTCCAAAATCGATACGATTTTGGCGTAGTTCTCAACTTGAGCTTGTGTCGAACCAAAATCCGCCGGGGACTCGATGTTGAGCAAGAAATCCGGGACGGTATCTGCAACCTTGCAGATAAAATCGGCAATGCTTTGCGGCTCCAGGCCGATTTCCTGGCCGATCCAGCCATACACATCGAAATGCAGCACCGGATGATATCCCGGGCGACCGATTTCGCGAGTGCGCGTTGCAACCCACTTCACGAACTCCAAGAAGGTGTGACCTTCAACGCCGAATTTTTGCAGTGAGTTGATCAGGCCGTGGGGAAGCACATCCACAGCCTTTAGAATCATTTTGTCCACGTTGATTTCGCGAGCATCCCCGCTCTGGCAGTAGATTGGGATTCTGCGCGTAGGCAGTGGCAGGTTAAATTCACTGCATACTATCTCTGCCATTGTCGCACGTTGAAGGTGGGCGGCTGCGCGTAGAAGCGCCTGGCTGATCCCGTACTCAATCGCGAGAGGTAACCGCTTGTGTCCGATGCGCTCGAAAACCTTCGCGCAGGCATCAAGGTAAAGACAAGCATCCACATCGAGAAGCCGTGGCACCACGACGCGCGACGTAAAATCCGATATTTGGTCAGCTTCAAATAAATCATCGCGCCCGCCAGCACCAGAGTACTGGACGCTCATCATGTCGCCCCAAACGACGGTGTCGTCGGCAAGGACAAGCCCGACACTAATCGAAGATGCCGGAATGCGAATCGACGTGAACGCAGGCGTTATCGGTTTGCCGACATAGATGAAGCCGTCCTGGGTCGCGCCGGACCTGATGGCAGCTTGATCGTCATAGAAGAATGCGCCGTTGCCAGGCGCAAGGAGGACGTCTTTGATCTGCACTTGCTTTGCTCGATTTCTGCCGGACTATGTGACGGGCGGATATTGTACGAACCGCTGCTCGCCAAGTATGCGCGATATGGGCTTCAGGTCGCCAATATAATCTCCCGGATGATGCCATCGCGTTTCCAGATGGCGGCGGCTGTGGGATGTGCTCGCGGACGAGATGGGCATGCTCCCTAAGGCCGGTAGCTGCGATCTTGATGACGACGGCATGCCGGAGCAGCCGGTCGCACATCCGTCTGCGACTGGATTTCGACAGCCACACTTTGTCGGGTAGGCGGGGTCGTTGCCGATCCCCGCCCCCCACAGATCCGGACGTGCAGATTTCCCGCATCCGGCTCCTAACAGGCCAGTTTCGCTCATCATCTGCGATCTGGAGCGCAACCGGGTGCTGGATCTATTGCGAGATCGAAATGCCGACACGGTCGCATCATGGCTGGAACGTCATCCTGGCATCGAGGTCATCGCGCGCGATCGTGCCGGCGTTTTTGCCGAGGGCGCCCGTCGCGGTGCTCCCGATGCAACGCAGGTCGCCGACCGCTGCATCTTCTCCAGAACCTGGGCGAAGCGTTGCGTCTGGCCGTCGGTCGCCATCGCAAGGCGGTCAGCGCCGCCGGAAAGGCCATGGCGTGCGAGATGGCCGGAAACGACGACGCCAGCCATCCCCGAAACTTGATTGCCTGCGCCGGTCGAGGCGCTACCAGCGCAGGAGCTCTATGCTCAAATCCTTCAGTTGCGGAAGGCCTGTCTGTCGCCTCGACAGATCGCGCCTCCGGATTGGCATGAACGTGAGAACTGTCGAACGCTGGCTTGCAGCGGGCGGTGAGCCCGAGCACCGGCGGCCGCCCTCGCGCTCCGTCCTCATGGATCTTTTTCGAGACTATCTCGAAAAGCGCTGGGAGGAAGGCCAGCGCAACGGGTTGCAGCTGTGGACCGAAATAAAACATCGTGGATTTGAAGGCAGCAGGGCGACCGTCTACAGGTGGACCGCCGCCCGCAAGGAGCGGTCATCGACCGCTCCACCAAATTCGCGGTGGCGGCCGCCATCGCGCCGGAATTGTGCATGGCTCCGGAGCGAAGACCCGACATCTCTCGATGAGCAGACCAAGCGGTTCCTTCACCAACTCCACGAAAATTGCGCCGGGAGCTTTCGATCGCGGGCGAACTCGCCCGCCGTTTTGCTGCAGTGATACGGGGTGACGATGATGCCGGCCTCGAGCAATGGATCGCCGATGCCACGGCCAGTGAGCTGACCTCCCTTGCAGCAGGCAGCGGCCGTGACATTGAGGCTGTCCGAGCAGCAATCACACAGCCTTGGAGTATGAGCCCGGTCGAAGGCCAGATCAACCGCCTCAAGACGATCAAGCGCCAGATGTACGGGGCGCGCTGCCTATCCACTCCTCCGGGAGCCGACTGATGGCAGCCGCTTGACTCAACCGGACAAAGGGACACCCGAAACAAGTAGTCCCTGCACCAAATATGCGGAAGAACCCAATCAGGATGAGACTCGGCGGCGGGGGTGTGACGAAAGGAGGGCGTAGCCCGACCGGAGTTACACTCCCGCCGCGGCGCAATCTTTCGGCGTCTCATAATCGCGGTTGGCCCGGTAGCGTGGGTGATTTTCTGAGACTGGAGAATCACCTTTGTGCCGGGTCGCCATGTAACGGATCATCAGCCGAGGCCTTTCATGAAGTACCGACAAAACAATTCCCAAGAGGTCTCCGTCGCCAAGGCGTCGATCAGCCGGGCGACAGCTTACCGCATCGAGAAGGAGGCGCGTCTTCCATCGCAGAGCAGGCCGCCGCGCGACCGGCGTCGCCCCGATCCTCTTGAGCATATCTTCGATGGTGAGGTTGTTCCGCTCCTCAAGGCCGCTCCCGGCCTCCGTGCGGTCGCCGTTACAATGAGATGATGCGGCGTCATCCGGAACTGTCCGAAGGCATTCGCCGCACGCTTGAGCGGCGTATCCGATCATGGCGGGCTGTTCACGGTCAGGAGCAGGAAGTGATCTTCGGTAAGACGCACGAACGCGGTCGGTTGGGACTGTCGGATTTTACCGGCATGGGCAGCCTCGGCGTGACGATCGCCGGCCAACCCCTCGACCATCTGCTCTATCATTTCCGGCTGGTCTGGTCGGGCTTCGAGCACGCCCATGTCAATCCTTGCCGGCGAAAGCTTCGTCGCTCTGGCCGAGGGCCTGCAGAACGCGCTGTGGTCGGTCGGCGGTTCGCCGCTCTACCATCGCAGCGACAGCCTGTCGGCCGCCTTCCGTACCCTCGATGCCGACGCCAAGGTCGATCTGAGGCATCGCTACGAGGAACTGTGCGGCCATTATCGCATGACGGCGACGCGCAACAACAAGGGCGTCGCGCACGAGAACGGCTCGATCGAAAGCTCCCACGGCCATCTCAAGAATGCGGTCCGCGATGCGCTGCTAATGCGCGGCACCAGGGACTTCGACGATCTCGGCTCCTACCGCGCCTTCATCGATGATGATCGTCAGCCGCCGTAATGCCGCACATGGCAAGCGCATTGACGCTGAGCGCCCGCTTCTGCAGGAACTTCCGACTTCGAAGAGGTGGTCGTCACGGTGTCGCGCACCGGCGGCTTCACCTGCGCAAGGTCTTCTACACTGTGCTTCCTGCCTGATCGGACATCGGCTTCGGGTCCGGCTGTTCGACGATCGCCTCGAGTCTTCATCGGCGGGACGCATTTGATGACGTTGCCCCGAGGACGCGGCCATGCCGACCGCCGCACAACCAGGTCGTCAATTACCGGCACGTCATTCATTCCCTACGCAAGAAGCCGATGGCACTTCGGGGCCTCGTCTATCGCGACAAGCTCTTTCCCCGGCTGGAATATCGTAGAGCCTTCGACGTTCTCATCGAGCAACTGCCCGACAAACAGGCTTGCAAGATTGCCGTCGAACTGTTGGCGCTGGCTCATGATCGTGGCTGCGAGCGTGAACTGGCTGAAGAGCTTGCCAGAACGCTAGACACCGGCGAACTGCCTGATCTGGCCGCCCTGAGAGCGCTCTTCGGCCCGGATCCGGCCCGGTTGCCGACTGTTGATGTGCAACTCGCATCGCTCAATGGCTATGAAGCCCTGATCGAAAGCCGCGTCCTTGCGCGGGCCGTCAAGCTGCATCTGGAGCGGCGGATCATGCTCAACGGAAATAAAGCAATCGTATTCTCAAATTAACCGAGACGCCGCGATTAAAACCGCATGGGAATCAGCGGCAAGAGCGGCTTGCGGTCTCGAAAGCGGTTATGGGTCCGCGTCCTACTGGCTCAGCTGTAGCCGGATTTTATGGGTGATGTAGACAAACACGATCCTGCAGACGGTACCCAGCGTCTGCGGCTGGATCGTGGTCTGGCTTTGGGCTTCTCGTCACTGCGCGTGGCATCCTTCCCAGATTAATCGCCGCCAATCGGAAGCCCGGCCGATGATCGATGCTGCTGCATGTAGGCGCATCGCATTGCGCTACGCCGGCATCGTAGTAAAAAGTCAGCAATTTACAGCAGGTCACGGGACATGCTGCTCAGCGATTTCGCGCCGTTCTCGGTTAGTCGGACAGTCTCACTGAAGATGTAGCCGTCATCCTTCTCACCTTGTTCGGCAGAAGCCCGCCCAGCATCCTATTCAGTACCGCTTCGAATTGCGCCATCGTGCCGTCCCAGCCCAAGAATTGGAGGATCGCGCAGTCATAAGCCGCCATCTCGAACCCCGCCATGTTCGAACCATCAGCCATGCAGTCGCTCTCCCTTCGGGTCGATGAAAATAGGCGAGACTATCCGGGCTTGAACCGTCTGGCTCTTCATGGGATAGGTAGCAACGATCTCAGTGCCCTCCTGCGCGGCATTTCCTTGCCGACGCTAGCACCGGTATAGATCTCGTAACCCCGTTCGCCCGAAAAGCTGAGGCGAATGATGCGCAGGGGTTTGTCCCCATATCGACCTTCAAGAAGACCCAAACGGGTAACGCCTCGTTTGGAGACGTGAAAATTGGATCTCGCACTCTTTGGACCGGCCATCGACATCGCCGCCCATCCTTCGGTGATCGAAGTTACCGAAACGCGCAGACCCGGCCAGGCGATATCGAGCAGGAATTCGAGCCGGGACATGGACTCCGCGGCCTTCGCCGGTCAAGGCACGCGCCGCGTCTGG
Organism: Mesorhizobium sp. M1E.F.Ca.ET.063.01.1.1; assembly: GCF_003998155.1. Classification (NCBI taxonomy): domain Bacteria; kingdom Pseudomonadati; phylum Pseudomonadota; class Alphaproteobacteria; order Hyphomicrobiales; family Phyllobacteriaceae; genus Mesorhizobium; species Mesorhizobium sp. M1E.F.Ca.ET.063.01.1.1. The sequence continues at coordinate 17,359 of NZ_RZSC01000001.1, read as the reverse complement.
TCCGGCGTTCTCGCGCACCAGCCGTATCTCGGCGACGTAGGCCTCGCTCACGTGGCACCGGAAGCACGTTCTTCTCGTCGTAATATTTCAGGTACCAAACGTTCGTCATCGCCGCAGCCGCGGATCAAGCGCATCTCTGAGACCGTCGCCGATATAGGCGACGCTGAGTACGGTGAGCGAAATCGCAATGCCCGGCCACAGCACTAATTGCGGGTAACCCTGAATGTATTCGATTCCGTCAAAGAGCAGCCGCCCCCAGGTCGGGAAATCCGGCGGAAAACCGAGGCCAAGAAACGACAGCAAGCTTTCCGAAATCACGGCATCTGCGATTTGGAGAGTGCTCGAGACAATGATCGGCGACATGACGTTGGGCAGCACATGACGACGGATAATCCGGCACGGCGGCGCGCCGATGCTACGCGATGCCAACACGAAGTCCCGCCGCTTGACGGCCAGAACTTCGCCGCGAACGATGCGCGCAGTTTGCATCCAACTCGTCGATCCGATAGCCGACACGATGAGGATGAAATTCCCCATCTCGAATCCGAGAATGTTCGCCACCGCGTCGCGGAACAGCATCACTGTGATCAAAAGTAGTGGTAGCACCGGCAATGACAGAAAGAGATCAGTGAGCCGCATCAGCGGGCCGTCGAGGGATTTGAAATAACCGGCAACGACACCAACACAAGTGCCGAGAAAAATAGAGATGACCATCGCCGTCAGGCCGACGGCGATCGATATGCGACCGCCTATCATCGTCCGCGCAAGTAGATCGCGCCCAAGCTGGTCGGTGCCCAACGGATGGGCCCAGCTTGGTCCCGCGTTTAAAGTCGTGAAGTCGATATAGGTGGGACTGACGCGCCAAACGAAGGGCCCGAAGACGACACCGACGACAATCAGGGAGAAGACGGCAGCCCCGGCGAGGGCGCCCTTGTGGGCCTTGAACTGGTCCCACACGTTCCACCACTGATTGCGCGGCGGCGCTGCGAGCAACACAGGGTCCACGCCGGCGATGGGATCAATAGTTCGTGTTTGCGAAACAAGCGCCTCGGCGACTTCTTTCGGTTCGTTGTCGCGAAGCAGCTCAGTCATAGCGAATCCTGGGATCGAGCAAGCCGTAGAGCAGATCGGCGATCAGGTTGAAGACGACGATTAGCACTGCGAAGATGAACGCCAATGTCTGCACTATCGGCACGTCATTGGCATATATGGCGGTGATCAGAAGCTGGCCGATTCCGTTTACCTTGAATATCTGTTCGGTCACGATGGCGCCGCCGAAAACGCTTGGCAGGCCAAGCGCGACTACGGTCACGACGGGGATCATCGAATTGCGCAACACGTGGATGAACACGACCGCAGCCTCGCCCATGCCCTTGGCGCGAGCCGTGCGGACATAGTCCTGATTGAGATTGTCGAGCATTGACGAGCGTAGATAGCGGCTGATGGAGGCGGTGGTCTGAACCGCCAGCACCATCACTGGCATCGCCATCTGCCGAAGCTGCTCCATGAAACTGCTCCAGTTGTTGACGACGAGATTGGTATTGTAGATGGTGGGAAGCCAGTCGAAATAGACGGCGAAAATTAGGATTGCCAGAACGCTCGAGAAGAAGGGCGGCACGGCAAGGCCGAGCATGGAAAAAAAAGTGCCGATCTGATCGAACACAGAATATTGTTTGTAGGCTGAGACGATACCGATCGGCAGAGCAATCAGCACCCCGACTATATAGGCGAGCCCAACGACCAACAGCGTCTGCGGAAGGCGCTCGGCGATAACACTGAAGACCGGGCCGCGCGATTGCCAGGAGATGATGCGCTGCATACCGTCCGAAAAATGGGTCCCGAACAGAACGTCCAAACCATGGAGCGGCTCGATTACCAAGAATAGCTTCAGCCAAAGGAGATACTGAACGATCAGCGGCTCGTCGATGCCAAGAGCGGCGCGCATGTTCGCGCGCACTTCAGGTGGAATGGTGGGTGGCAACTGCGATAGCGGATCGCCTGGCGCCATTTTGAGCAGCGAGAAGATCAGGAGGCTGATCAAAAACAGGGTCGGGACTGCGATAAGCAGTCGTCGGATGGCATAGTTGAGCATGCGCCGGACCTATTGCTGTCGGCTGGGACAATGATGCCCGCGGCCGGCGTGGGAACATGTATAGCCAGCGCCTTACGAGAAGGCGCAGGCAATCTCATTTTTTGCGATACCAGTCCTGAGCATTCCACAACTCGGAATCCCAGGCGTTCATGGCGGGGCCGCCCAGCGTGTTGGAGATCCCCGAGACGTTGGCGCGCCAGACCAGCGGCATGATCGCGTAACTGTCCGTTAAGATGGTGTTGAGCTTTTTTACTATTTCGCCGCGCTTCACGATGTCAGCAGTATTGGCGAGTTCTGTCACCAGCGCGTCATAGTTCGTGTCACAGTAGCGTGGGATGTTCCAGCCTTGCCACTGCGTGTCCGGCCGCGGCGCCTGGCTACAGATGTAGGTTTGGACATATGCGCCGAGATCGGTACCGCTGGCGTAGTTGGTCCACATCTGGACGTCGGCATAGAACTTCTGGTATGTGTCCGCACTGCTCGGATCGCTGCCAAACAAGACAGAAGTGTCGAGGCTCTTTAATTCAACGTCGACGCCGATCTCGTGCCACCACTGCTTGATGATCGCCTGGAACTGGTTGCGTATAGAGTTGGTTGTAGTCACGAAGGTGAGCTTCAGCATTTTCCCGTCCTTCTCCCGGATTCCATCGGGACCCGGCGTCCAGCCCGCCTCATCAAGAAGCTTCACGGCACCCGGAATATCCTGCTTCAGGCACTCCGTATTGCCGGCGGCGAAGTTTGCCGGCGCCGGAATCCAGTCACAGGTGGGCTTGCCCATCGAGCCGTAGCCGATGTCGCTCAACATCGCGCGGTCTAATGCCATCGACAGAGCCTTGCGCACGGTAAGATCGCTGAGTATCGGGTTTGGATGCTTTGCCGTCGAACGCTCGTCCGGCGGACGGCTGGGGGATGGATCCGTAAGGTTCATGAAGAGGGTTTCGACCCACGTCCCGAAGGACGAGAGCAACTTCCCCTTGCCCGCTTGCTCCATCGTGCTCAGCACGTCCGGAGCGAGTTGCAAGTTGATGGCGTAGTCATATTCGCCCGTCTGCAGCACGGCACGGGCCGCCCCGAGCGCATCGCCCCCGCCCTTGAAGTTGACCTGGGCGACAGCAGGCTTGTTCGAATCGCGGTAGTTCGGGTTGGCCTTGAACTGGACCGCATCACTCGGCTTAAAGGTAGTGACGACAAACGGTCCGGTGCCGACCGGATAGAAATTGGCTTCCGTGCAAGTCGGGGCCTTAGCGCCCAGGCAGTTGGCGAACTGTTTTGCCTGGATGATTGGAGACGACATGCTGACAAAGAGAGTATAGGGAACTGCGGTCTGCTCCTTGAAGGCTACTCTCACGGTCAGGTCGTCCAGCGCCTCGACCTTGCCGACACCCTGGAACCTACTAAGTGCTGCGCAGCCGCCCTTTGGGTCCATGCAGTACTTGGCGGTGAAGGCCACGTCCTTTGCGGTAACGGGCGTGCCATCCGACCACTTGAGACCAGGCTTTAGCGTCCAGGTGATCGACTTAAGATCCTTGGAGACGCCGCCGTTCTCGAATGTCGGGATATCCGCCGCAAGCCGCGGGAAAAGCTCGCCTTTGTCATCGTAGCCGGCTAGCGGCTCGAGCACTAGCGAGGCAGGAATGGTGTCATTGTCACTTCCCGAGAGGTAAGGATTCATTGTCGACGGCGCCTGCCAGTTCAGGATGTTGACGGCGCCGTCTGCGCCGGGTTCGGCAAATGCAGACGTGACCAATAGAGTTACTATGACCCCCGCTGTTACAAGTGGCTTCAATCTCAACATTTTGTTGTCCCTCCTCTATTTCTAACCTCGGCCTGGCTTACTCCGGCCTTGTTGCCCCGCGCCATATCCGTCCTCTTTGTGATCGCTGACGCGCTAACGCAAACCTTCCTGCAAGGGATCTCGCCTCCACTGCTTCACTCGGCCCTATGGCAAGCAGCCCAGCGGTCACCGGCCACCTTTCGCCAGGCCGGTTGCTCTGCCGCGCACCGGTCGAACGCGACCGGGCAGCGGGTGCGAAATCGGCAGCCCGAAGGCGGATTGGCCGGGCTCGGCACATCACCCGTCAGGATGGTGCGGTGGCGCGCACGTTCGACCCTCGGATCCGGCACCGGGACCGCAGAGAGCAATGCCTTCGTGTAAGGATGCATCGGGTCTTTGTAGATGAGGTCGCGTGGGCCGAGTTCCATCACCTTGCCCAGATACATAACCGCGACGTCGTCACAGAGGTGACGAACCATTGAAAGATCGTGGCTGATAAAGAGATATGTCAGCGAGAACTGCTCCTGAAGGTCCTTGAGGAGATTGACAACCTGGGCTTGGATGGAGACGTCCAAAGCGGCGATCGGCTCATCGCAAACAATGAAATCGGGATTGAGCGCGAGCGCCCTGGCGATGCCAATACGCTGGCGCTGGCCGCCAGAAAATTCGTGCGGATAGCGGTTGGCGAATCTCGGATTGAGACCGACGGAATCGAGCAACTCGCGGGTCCGCTTCTCCTTTTCCTTGCCTTTCAGGGCGCCGTGCTCGTTCAGCGGTTCTGCAATGATGGAGCCGACGGTCATGCGCGGATTGAGACACGCCTGCGGATCCTGGAAGATCATCTGCATGCGCGGGCGGATCCGGCGGAATTTGTTGTCCTCCAGATGTGTAATGTCTTCGCCATCAAACACGATGCGGCCCCCGGTAGCGTCGCAAAGACGCAAGATGGCACGCCCTGCCGTCGACTTGCCACAGCCGCTCTCGCCGACCAAGCCCAGCGTCCGGCCTCGTCTGACTTCCAGATTCACACCGTCCAAGGCTCTGATGGCGCCGGCTTGGCGCCCGAAGACACCCTGATAAGTCGGGTAGTGCACGACCAGGTCACTGACGCGGAGAAGGATATCGTCCCGCCCAGACTGTGCTTCTCTGATGAGGATACTTGGCTCAGACATCGTCGCGCGGCCTATGCTCGGTCACCTCCCACCAGCAGGCAGCTTCGTGGCCTTCTCGCACCGGCATCAACGGCGGCCTTTCGACGCGGCAACGATCGAAGACATGCGGACATCGTGGTGCGAAAGGGCAGCTCGTCGGAAAGGCGGTAAGGTGCGGCGGCTGGCCGACGACACTCTTCAATCGCTCCTGTCCCGCATGGTCGGGCCTCGGCATTGTCTCCAGAAGCGCGCGTGTATAGGGATGACGGGGATTTGTGTAGAGATCGTCGACAGGGGCACACTCGACAACGAGTCCGCCGTACATGACCATCACCCGATCGGCGATCCCGGCCATCACACCGAGGTCATGCGTGATCCAGATGATGCTCATGCCCATTTCCTGGCGGAGCTTCTTGACGAGCTCCAGGATCTGGGCCTGGATCGTCACGTCAAGCGCGGTCGTCGGCTCATCGGCGATGAGCACCTTTGGCTCGCAGGCAAGTGCAATAGCGATCATCACCCGCTGGCGCATCCCGCCGGAGAACTGGTGGGGATAGTCGTTCATCCTGTCCTGTGGCGAGGGGATGCCGACCAAGGAGAGAAGCTCGATCGCACGCTTGCGCGCCTCGCCACGGCTGAGACCGAAATGCTTGCGCAACGGCTCCATCAATTGGTAGCCGACCGTCAAGACTGGGTTGAGCGACGTCATCGGGTCCTGGAAGATGAATCCTACCTCGCCGCCGCGGACCTTACGCATTTCGCTCGGGTTGAGCGATAAAACATCCCGGTACCCGAGACGCACCCTTCCAGACACGACTTCGGCAGGCGGCGACGGCAGAAGCTTCACGAGCGACATCATCGTAACGCTCTTGCCAGAGCCGCTTTCTCCGACGACGCCAAGCATTTCGCTGGGCTGAAGTTCAAAGCTGATGCCGCTTACGGCGTGGATCGTGGTTCCGCGGGTCCTGAACACAATTCGCAGGTCCGACACCTGCAAGACCGGCAGGTCGGTCGTTCGGTGCGATGTCGGCTCGAGCAAAGCTACCCCCTCGGTTCACCGAACGCCCTCCACCTGAATCCCGGATGGCTCGGCCCGTATCGTCTCAAGCTGCGCCACGCGTGTTTCACGTCAACAGCCAACTGAATTGATCGGTAATCCTCCCCTCTTCTTTTCGATTATTGGGGGGCTTTCTTTTCGATTATGACGTGACGAGCGAACGCCATTTGCGGCTTTCGTTGAACATCATCGGCCGGGGGGGTTGCGTCAATTACAGATTCTATATTATCGCCATCTAGAAGCGAGATGGGGCAAGCGTGATTTGGACAAGCGCGATGGGGTTTGGTGGGCCTACCCGGCTTCGTTTCAAATGAAAAGCGTCCACGATCGAATGAACCTCTATGAAAATAAATAATAGAGCTGTTTACAACCATGATTTAGCATAGTTGCGCATCCTGATGCGCTGACATGATTGCGTCATGTCTTCCTGACGGGCAGTTTTGCGGACCCGAAGCTTAATGGCGGGCTCCAGAAGGTCGGAAGCTTCGTGCTTGAGATCGTCATCCGGCCTGATGGCGCTGCGGCTTTGGAGTCCTTCCAAGCCGCTGGGTAGTTGATTGTTGAGCGAACATTCGCCTCCTTTGGCCGCTGCCGGCGCATGGCTAAAGGTTGGAGTTAACGATCGTCTCCACCGCAATTTGGCTCTCATTCCTAGCATCCGACTGGTTACGAGGCGTCTCGCATGGGTTACTGCCATATTTATTCAGCCTCTCTACTTTAGAGAGCGACTGCCATCCTTAAGAGCAGGCGCCATCTGAAAACGAGATGGCACCGTACGGAACATTATATTGGCGGAATCAATGCCAAGTGGCAGATACTTGGCGGGTCAGGGATCGAACTGCAGCCGCCCGTCAACGCAATCCGAAAAATCGAGCGAAACGAAGTGCGGATCAACGGTATCCTGCTTGTGCCTGGCAGCGGCGCGTTTTTCGACCAAGCTGCTATCAGGATCGGCGCAGCGCAGCGCGGCTTCATTTATGCTGGCGAACCGATAGCGCCCGGGTTCATGTCAATTCGCGTTCCGGCGTCTTCGCCTAGATCAAGCGTCCGCTCAAGGTCAGACCGAGCAGCCTGGTCGCCGCAAGGCCAGCGTCAAGGTCAAGACGGTTGGCGGAACTTGTTGACAAGCTCAAGAACGACCGGCGTGCTCTGAGATTTGGGAAGGAACAGACAGATGGCCATTCTTCTCGTTGGCGAACACGGCAACCACACCCTTTCCGACCAGGCTGCGAAGGCGCTCACCGTCGCGCTTGAGATCGGTCCCGAAGTCGATGCGCTGGGCGCGAAAACCGCCGCCAATGCCGCCGCAAGGCTCAAGGGCGTGCGCAAGATTCTACTCGCCGACGCCGACGGCTATGACAAGCTGGTTGAGCCGGCGACCGCGGGCGGCCGCCCTCCTAGAGGTCATGCAGGTGCCCGAGATCATCGCCGTGGTTTCGCCCGACACTTTCAAACGTCCGATCTAGGTCGGCAACGCCATCTCGACCGTGCAGTCGACCGATCGGTGGAAGATCATTGCGGTACGGACGGCTGTTTTCCATTAGCCTGCCAAAGCAATTCGGCTGTCGGCGAGCATGTCTCGGCGGCAGCCGACCCCGACCTCTCCAGCTTCGTCGAACACCGGCTGGCGGAGGGCGACCGGCCGGAACTGACCTCGGCCAAGATAATCATCTCGGGCGGCCGCGCGCTGGCCGCGCGATTGACGCCGGCGCCGAATGAGTGGTGGGTGGCCAGATCGGCAGTGGCACCTGATTCCGCAGATTGCGGTCAGCGTCTCCTGCGCCATCCAGCACCTTGCCGGCATGAAGGCTTTCGAAGGTCATCTTCGCCATCAAAAGGACGAGGAGGCGCGGATCGTTCAGGTCGCCGACTTGCGGCATCGTCGGCAACCTTTTCGTTATCCTGCCGAGCTCTCCAGATCGATTTAGCCCCGAGGGTACAATGTCTCAAAGCCAGATTCTAACGTTAACCTGCGATGACCGCCCCGGCATCGTCGCGGCCGTCGCTACCGAGCTGACTGAGCTTGGCACCAACATTGCGGAGAGCAGCCAGTTCTGGGACCGCATCAGCAATCGCTTCTTCTTGCGTCTGGCCGTGGAAGGAGACAAGTCGCTTTCGACCGCGTCAATCGAGCTCGCGCTCAAGCCGGTAATTGACCGCTTCGGTTTGTGTGTTCACACCGTCGATGCGCGCCGTAGACCAAAGATCATCATCATGGTGTCGAAATTCGACCATGCGATGCTTCATCTGCTCTACCAGATCAAGGTCGGTTGGCTGAACGCGGACGTGGTGGCGATCGTCTCTAACCACGAAAACAGCCGTGGGGTCGCCGAGCGAGAGGGGGTCGCCTATCACTACTGGCCGGTGTGCAAGGACAACAAGACCGAGCAGGAACGAAAGCTGCTGGGTCTCGCACGCGAAACTGGCGCGGACCTCGTGATCCTGGCTCGATACATGCAAGTCCTGTCCGACGACTTGTCAACCCGCCTCTTCGGCAAGCTGATCAACATCCATCACTCCTTCCTGCCCTCCTTCAAGGGCGCAAAGCCTTATCATCAAGCGTACGAGCGCGGAGTGAAGCTTATCGGCGCGACCGCGCATTACGTGACGCCCGACCTCGACGAAGGTCCAATTATAGATCAGGAGACTGAGCGCGTAACGCATGCGATGAGCGCGGAGGATTTGGTCGCGACGGGCCGTGATATCGAAAGCCGCGTCCTTGCACGGGCCGTCAAGCTGCATCTGGAGCGGCGGATTTTGCTCAACGGAAATAAAACCATCGTATTCTCAAGTTAACTGACACGCCGTGATGAACAGCACACTGGCAATCAGCGGCAAAAGCGACTTGAGGTCTCGTCGTCCGTGAACAATGAGATTGGTCAGGCTTCGAGCCCCATCGGCTGACTTTGGAGGGCTGCGATGAGAAGCCACAAAAGCTGCCTGAACCAGTTGAGCAGGAGGGAGAAGTTGTAGCCGGCGGCGGCCAGGACGGCGTTGAGGGCATCGCCCTGCTGGCCGGCGAGGTAGTTGCGGCTCATCCGGTGCTCGGCCTTGATGTGGCCGATGACGGGCTCGATGGCGGAGCGCCGGCGCATCTGGCGCTTGATGGCTGGGGTGACGCGGCGTTTCTGGCCGCTGGTGAAGACCCTGAGCTTGTGGCTCTGCGGTGCGTTATGGCCGCGATAGCCGGCGTCGGCGAGGATGCGGCCGATCTCGTTGCCGATGGTCTTTTCCATGTCGGGGATGACGCTTGCGAGCGTGTGGCCGTCATAGGGATTGCCGGGCAGCGCTTTTGCATGCAGGGCGAACTGGCCGCCCTTGGAGCGCTTCAGCGTGGTGGCTACCGACACCTTCACTCCGAACTCGTAGGGCATGCGCCTTGCCCTTACCGATGCATTCCACCTCGTGCGCGTGCAGACTGCAGATTTTGCGGCCGCGCTGGCGCTGACGCTGCTCGAGAACGGTGGAGGCCTGGTAGAGCGGCCATTTGAAGAGCGCGTCCAGTTCCGTTTCGCCGGCGATCTGGCGGGAGATGTCGCGAATGGTCCGGCCGAGAGAGGTCTTGAGCCGGCGCGGCGCCTTGTTGGCCCGCTTGAACTGCTTGGCGTGCGCATAGCGCTGGTGCCTGATCAGCGCCAGCTTGCCGACCCGCACATAGGTCTGGCGCAAATCCAGCCCCGCCTGTATGGCCAGCCGCATCAGCCGTCCGCGCGCCCGGTGGATGAGCTTGGCGTCGGTCGGGAACATCACGTTCTTCGGCTGCACAGTCGTGTCTGCTCGGCCGTGGAGAAAGTGGTGATCGCGAACCCGAAGCAGGTGCGCATCATCGCCCGTGCCAAGATCAAGACGGACACCATCGACGCCGGCGTTCTTGCGCAGCTCTATGCCAGCGGCTTCGCGTCGGCTCCCCCCGGCATCGCGTGCGCCGGAAAGCTTGCCCACAAGGCGTCAGGCGCCGTAGCCGATGATACCCTTCACCTCAAGGAAATCATGGATCGCCCAGTCGGCATATTCGCGGCCATTGCCTGACTGTTTGTAGCCGCCGAAGCGCGCGAAGGTATCCCACTCCGGATAATTGATCGAGACCTGCCCGGCGCGCAGCTGTCCTGCAACTTTGCGCGCGTGGTCGATATCCCCGGACTGCACATAGGCGGCGAGGCCATAGACGGTGTCGTTGGCGATCCTCACCGCGTCGTCGTCATCGCTGTAGGAGATGACCGACAGCACCGGCCCAAAAATCTCCTCCTTTTCGATGGTCATGCCTGGTGTGACGTGGCCGAAGACGGTCGGCCTGACATAGTAGCCGCGATTGAGGTGCTCCGGCCGGCCGGGGCCGCCGGTGACCAGCGTAGCACCCTCGGCGATGCCGGCCTCGATCAGCCGCTGGATCTTGTCGAACTGGATGTTGCTGACCACCGGCCCGAGCTTGGTCTCTTCCGAGCGCGGGTCGCCGACCTTGTGAGCCTCGGCCGCCTTCTTGGCGATCGTCAGCGCCTCGTCGTGGCGGGCGGCCGGCACCAAGCATGCGCGTCGGCGCGTCGCAGGACTGGCCGCTGTTGCCAAAACAGGCGTTGACGCCCTTGCGCACGGCCGCCTCGAAGTCGGCATCGGCAAGCACGATGTTGGGCGATTTGCCGCCGAGCTCCTGCGCGACGCGCTTACCGTCTCGGCCGCCGTCTTGGCGACGATGATGCCGGCCCGGGTCGAACCGGTGAAGGAAACCATGTCGACGTCGGGATGGCCGGCCATGACCTGTCCGACATCGCGACCGGTGCCGTTGACCATGTTGTAGACCCCCTTCGGCGTGCCGGCCGCTTCCATCACTTCCGAAAAGATGACGCCGCTGATCGGCGCGATCTCAGAAGGCTTCAGCACGACGGTGCAGCCGGCGGCGATCGCCGGCGCCACCTTGCAGACAATCTGGTTGAGCGGCCAGTTCCACGGCGTGATCAGCGCGCAGACGCCGATCGGCTCCTTGACCACCATGGTGGTGCCGCGCTTCTCGCTGAACTCATAGGCCTCCAGCGCCTAGATGGCGGCTTCCATATGCGCCCTGCCGGCCCAGGCCTGCGCCTCGCGCGCCCGGGTGATTGGTGCGCCCATTTCCTGCGAGACAGCCTGCGCGATGTCCTCATAGCGCTCGTTGTAGACTTCGAGGATGCGCTTCAGCAGCTTCAGGCGCTCAGCCTTGCTGGTCTGGGAGAAGGACGGAAAGGCGGCCGTGGCCGCAGCCACCGCCTTGTCGACATCGGCTTTCGAGCCGACGGAAATCTTGTAGGCCTCTTCGGTGGAAGGATCACATCCAGCGTTGCCGGCACAACGGGTGCCACCCATTTGCCGTCGATAAAGAAGTTCAGATGATTGCTCATGGGGAACGCTCCGGTTTTTCTGGAAAATGGACGATCAGGTTAGCTGGACGGCATAGGGCAGTTAGCGCCACGGCGCAGGCTGATATGCGCCACGTCGCCGACGCTGAATTGAAACCCCCCCGCCTGGCGCGGGGTCATCGATCACCACCGGTGTCCCCTGCCCCAGTTCGGCATGCAGGCGCGGTGCGGATAGTCGTATCCTGTCCTGTGGCGAGGGTATGCCGACCAGGTTGAGCGACGTCATCAGATCCTGGAAGATGAACCCAACCTCGCCGCCACGGACCTTACGCATTTCGCTCGGGTCGAGCGACAAAAGATCCCGGCACCCGAGACGCACCCTTCCAGACACGATTTCGGCAGGCGGCGACGGCAGAAGCTTCATGAGCGACATCATCGTAACGCTCTTGCCAGAACCGCTTTCATCGACAACGCCCAGCAGCTCGCCGGGCTGGAGTTCAAAGCTGATGCCGTTAACGGCGTGGATCGTGGTGCCGCGGGTCCTGAAAACAATCCGCAGGTCCGACACCTGCAAGACCGGCGCGTGTTTATTCTGCGCGATGTCGGCTCCAGCAAAGCTACCCCCTCGGTTCACCGAACACCCTTCACCTGAATCCCGGATTGCTCGGCCCGTCTCGTCTCAAGCTCTACCGCGTGTGTCTCACGCAGAACAGGCAACTGAACTAATAGTTAATCCTCCCCTTTTCTTTCCGATTATTGGCACGTCGGCCACGAACTAGCGGCGTCGTATTGAGCGCTTCCTCCAAAAAAGCTCTCTCGTGCGAAACAAGTGTGAGACGCACAACCTACCACATCATGGCGATGTTGCATGCCGGCGCATCGAATTGGCGCTACGCTGGCATCGCAATCCTGAAAAGTCAGCAATTTACCAGCAGGTCACGGGACATATTGCTCAGTGACTTCACGCCGTTCTCGGTCACGCGGACAGTCTCACTGAAGATGTAGCCGTCATCCTTCTCAAAAATGCCGATGAGGACGTGGAAGGTCATGTTGGGTTCAATTATGGTGTCGTCGTCCGCCTGAAAGCTGACTCCGCCGTCGACCCAACCGTGGCCGATGGAGTAGCCGCTCCTGGATTCCTTACGCACGCCATAAGGTTTAAAGGCGCGCTGGAACGCTTGCGAAACTTCAGAGCACATAACTGCAGGCCGTATTGTTTCGACCTGCGCGAGGAAGCCGTCCAAGGCGGCTTGATGTAGGTGCCGCGCGCGAGCGGTTGGCTCGCCCAAAAATACCGTCCGTGACAAGGCGCAGGCATAGCGGTGTCGGAAGGCGCCAATCTCAAAATTAGTCTGACAGCCCATCTTATAGCTCGCGTCAGACCACGAAAGATGCGGCGCATTGGCGGGAGAACCAACAGGCATAGTTGGAAAGTGGCAAACTCCCCCCGGGATTTCGGGAGTGCCCTTGACCAAAGCATTCACTATGGCGGCGCCCACGTCGCATTCGCGCGCGCCAGGAGCGATCTCGAGCCGGCCGACCTGCATGGCCCTATCCACAATCTTGCCGGCCTGCTCCATGTAGGCAAGCTCAGCTGGTGACTTTACCGTCTTCAGTTTAGCAATCATTCCATCGGCATCGATGAACTTCGATGCGTCCAAGCTGTTACCGAGGGCGGCATGGTCTTTCACTCCAAACGTCTTGGCCGTCAGTTCGACCCCGATTCGGCTCGACTTAGTGCGCTCGCGGATTAGATCGCCGATCGGCTCCCATGCCGTTCGCTGGCTCGACCCAATGTACTTCTCTGGATAACTGAGAATGCGCGACTGCGGTAGGTATGAGGTGGGCGTCGCACACAAAGTGTCGATTTCGCGCAAAATCAGCCACGGATCTTCATCTTCTTGACACACGAGAGCGAGCTGCGGAACGTACTCCGAGTATCCGTCATAGCCAGTGAGGTAGTTCATATTATTCTCGTTCATGACAAGCAGCGCATCCATTCCGCGCGCCGCCATTTGCTGTCGCAGCCGAGCAGTGCGCTCGCGGTATTCCTGTTGACTAAATGCAGGCACTAGCGTTTCTCCTACCTTGGCGAATGACGGTTGCACGAGAATCAAAAGCCATACTTTCTCAAACGCTTAAAACGCGCTAAGTTTCAAAAAAACCATGATTTTGCCGAAATCCTTTAAGATGAAGCGTCCAAGAGTGATCTCACCGCTTCCCGGCCAATGGCTTTCGGACACGCAGTTCAGCTAGGCTATGCGCTTGGTATTATTTGTGTGCGACAACCACGAGGCGCGAGCTATCGGATGTAAACCCTTCACCTTCCTCCCCATAAGCTTCAACAGTCTCGAACCCCGCGCTTCGCAACATTCGAACATATTCAGAAAACCCATACTGCCTGTAAGAGAGGTGCGTTCGTCTAACGCGTCCATCGCGGACGATAATCCTCTCGAGGTTCTCGCGATCGCTTAGCACATCGTTGCTATATATATCGATTCGTAAATCGTCGTTACGCTGCGCAACGTCACAAATAGGAAACCGGTGGCTTAGGGACTCAATGCGATTGGGGTTATCGATTAGCAGACGCCCGCCCTTTCGAAGTGAAGAAGCGGCTTCACGAAGAACTCTCTCGTTATCCGCGTCATCGAAATAGCCAAAGGTCGTGTACCACAGAAAAGCCGCGTCGAATCGATCTCGCCAGGGAAGTGAGCGCATGTCGCCCAGAACATATTCGACATCTACTCCGCGTTCGGCCGCATTCGCTTCGGCTTTGTTTAGGAGGATCGCGGACCTATCCAGTCCCGTTACCCGTGCTCCCTTTTCCGCCAATCGGTTGGCAATCCGCCCATAGCCGCACCCGAGTTCAAGAACTGAGCTGCCTTGTGTAAGAGAAAGAAGGGTCCAGATTACTCCTACTTGTCGGTCACTTGTCTTTGGCGGATTTACCGCATCCCCAAAATGGACGTAATCTTCGCTGAAGTATGAATCAAGTTCAGATAAAGAAACCTTCTTGCCAATATTTTCCTTCACATCTCTCTCCTTCGAATCTGAATAACTCTTGAATCTTTTTCTGACATGTTTCGACTTTTCGCACAAATAGTAGGATAGTTAAAGGAAATATTTATAAAGGTTTTTTTATATTTTTTGAAATTTTGCGACAATTATTGAGCATCGTCGGCTGGCGTGGGATCTCTCGAGACACTGCTCCGACCTTCTCTTCCGCGGGCGCTGTACGCAACGCGTCGCCATTTCTAACTTGCAATGCACCGGTCGGAACCAGCCGAGCCGCATCAGCTGCGCGATCCCAAAATCGGTCCATGCCGCTGTGGAGGTTACGGTGCCTTTGCTGAAATATAGATTTGCGCTGCTCGGAGTGTTGTCTCAATATCTGAAAGCAAAAGCGGCATTTTCGGGACCATATGCCTATTGTTTCTATCGATGAACTTGAGAAACTCTTCGTCGTACATGGTAACATAGTTGAGTTTCTCGACTGTGGCCTTCGACAGTACCGGGATTGATGACAGATCTACTATGGTGCGCGGTTGCAATCGCAGAAGTGCATTCTGAAGAACGGCTTGGTATTCATCATTGACATCGGCGGTTGCGATCACGACGATCGACTGTGGTTCGCGTGCGTTCCCAATCTCTGCTGGGCGCGTGAGCTCGACGTCTTTGTCAGTCCAGGCGCGGAGACGTTTGCGAAGGTTCTTAGGGTTCCGCGTTACCATTACCGTGGAACGAAATCGGTCTCCCACACCACTCCTGATCAGCTCGCGACCCAGCATACCCGCCCCGATCATATAAAGGCGGTCGGGTAGCTCTCCATTCGGAAATCGATCAGCTATGATGTCTCGGACGATCTGATCGTAGTTGAACGATGCAATGAACCGCTGTCGCTCGCGCGATGCGCGACCTATATCAATTGCCAGCCGTACGATCTGGTAAATCGGAAGGTTTGGATCAAGAAGTTCGATAGCTTTCGTGAGCTGAGCGCTGATGTAATTCTCGCCGAGGATCTGAGAATGAGCGCCGGACGCAATCTCGGCGAGACGCTGGGTAATAGCGACCGCACCTTCAATTCGTTCCGACGAAAAGTCAGAAAATATCGTGTTATCGATGTTTCTTAGTGCGTGCTCCTGACCATAGATCTCAACTCGCAAGCAGGTTGTGACCAAGAGAACTCCTCTTCTCGCAAGGTCGTTCGCAATTGGTTTGATCTTCGCCGAATGCTGCGCCATTGCGAAAGGCGAGGTCATCTGGTGATCAACATAAAGGCCAAGGAACTCGCTCATCGTTTTCTCCTGACGTTGATTGAAGCTCAAGCTGCTATTGATGGCGGCACGTTCTCGAGTTCGAGCTCTTCCACCGAACCTTCCTCCTCCGCGAGATGCAGAACCGCATCCGCGCCTTCGAGAGCCGACGTGTTGTTGTTCTTTATCGATCGCGCAGTTACCCAGACCATGACGATCCGGTCGGCAGCTGCTCCTTCGCACCGAAAGGAGCAAACCTCGTGCCAATTTGGCGGATCGAGCCGAAGAAGAAATGTTCTGGCTAGTATTCATGGGCTTCCATGAAGCGTGCGGCAGGACACTAGGCCGCACCGCGCCGGGTCGCGGACCCGACGAACCCGACAGGTGGTGTCGGGGGCCCGACGTTTTTGTAGGGAGCATAGGAGTTCGTGGGGGCAGTCAATCGGCGCTGAGCTCTGTTGAGGGGACGGACGGCACCGCTCAACGATTTTCCGCGAGCTCAAGCGCGATGGTTTTCAGGATCCCCAGATCTCAGCGGCAACTATTGCGCGCCGCCAACGAGATGGCACGTGAGTGCATGGCCGCAACGCCCAGGAGCAACTCGCCCCGGCGAAGAGTGCGCTCGGCATCAGGCTCTTGCTTGTGGCATTGTCCGTGATGGCGCTCTCAAAATCGTGCCAGCTCAGGTAACCCTCGTGATGATCGATGTGCAAGACCTCCCAGTCGGTGCGGTCGCGCATGGACACGCGCAACACCGTTTGCGCCTGGCCTCGACTTGCCGGTTCGCCCGAACACATAGGCGTGGGCGTTGATCGGGTTGGTGGAAATGTGGTGAACTGTGTTGTAGACGGGCAGCTTTCAGACAATCATTCGCTCGCCGTGCGCATGTAATTTACGGTCGGGAGCATGATGCCTTCGCCGCGCAGCCGCAGGTGACTTGCCGATCCGCTCCGATGACTTTGTGTAACCGATCGCCACCGCCAGAAAGGGTTGGCTCCCGCCGCGCCTTCTGCTTCAGAGCCTCCATCGAGCGGGCCCGTAGGATCGAAAGTTCCAGTTCAAGGAGCGAGTCGACCGCGTTCCACAGAGCCGTGATGGTTCTCTCAGCCTTGGCGCGAAGGCGTTCTCGATTGATGATGTTGTCTTATCGCTTTTGGGTCGTCAAGCATCTATTGTGTTGAGACGCTACCGGGTTCATGGTTGTCTTCGCGGTCGACAAGAGCCGCCGCATGATGGAGCTTCACGGGAAGAGCCTTCAATGTGGATGACACACTTTGCTGTATCAGCGGCGCAACCCATCAACGGAATGGCTCGGCCCACGTCCCGGCAGGGACGCCTCAGGCGTTCAGAATTCTGAACGCTATCCGCGAGATTCACGGGGCAGCTCCCGAAATTCGGATCAAAGAACTCGCCTGTCTTAAGCATGGCATCCATTTCACCGCCAGTTTGCGGGCCACGGCCACGGCGGCTCGTTTGAAGCCGATCCCCTCCCGGAGCTTGAGGCCCCATCTGCGCAGGCTGCTGTCGGCCGAGCTGCGCGTTAGAATGACCACCGCCGCTTCATATAGCTGTTAATTTTAGACTTTATCTGACAGACGGTGTCCTAGGCTAGGTGTTTAGATGGGGTATTCGGCTTTGCCCCACGTCTTGAACGGGTGTTTGAGGGTGCTGCGCTTCGAGCTGATGATAAAACGTGGTCTGCGTG
>NZ_RZSC01000019.1:0-24087 GCF_003998155.1 Mesorhizobium sp. M1E.F.Ca.ET.063.01.1.1 | reverse complement strand
GCGAAGAACAATGAGCCGGCAATCTTCGCCAAGGTGGCCAAGGTGCTGTTGCCCAAGGACTATCTGCGCCTCTGGCTGACCGGCGAGCATATTTCGGAAATGTCGGATTCGGCCGGCACCTCCTGGCTCGACGTCGGCAGGCGCCGCTGGTCGCCCGAGCTGCTTGAAGCGACATCGCTCGACGAGAAGCATATGCCGTCGCTGGTCGAAGGCACGGCGAAAGCCGGCGCCTTGCGCGGCGAGCTCGCGTCGAAATGGGGCCTTGCGGCCGGCATTCCGGTCGCCGGCGGCGCCGGCGACAATGCGGCCTCGGCCTGCGGCATGGGCACGGTCGGCGCAGGTAACGCTTTCGTCTCGCTCGGCACCTCGGGCGTCCTGTTCGCCGCCAACGCCTCCTATTTGCCCAACCCGGAAAGCGCGGTGCACACCTTCTGCCATGCGCTACCTAGCACCTGGCACCAGATGGGCGTCATCCTGTCGGCCACCGATTCGCTCAACTGGCTGTCGGACGTCACCGGCAAAGGCGCCGGCGAATTGACCGCCGAGCTCGGCGACACACTCAAGACGCCGACGGGCGTAACCTTCCTGCCATACCTCTCCGGCGAGCGCACGCCGCACAATGATTCCGCCATCCGCGGATCGTTCACCGGCCTTGGGCATGAATCCAGCCGTGCGGTGCTGACGCAGGCCGTGCTCGAAGGCGTCGCCTTCGCCTTCCGCGACAGTCTCGAAGCGCTGAAGACGGCCGGCACGACGCTGACTCGGGTCACCGCGATCGGCGGCGGCTCGCGCTCGCGCTACTGGCTGAAGGCGATCGCCACCGCGCTTCAGCTGCCGGTCGACATCCCGGCCGACGGCGATTTCGGCGCCGCCTTCGGCGCGGCACGGCTCGGCCTGATCGCAGCGACCGGCGCCGATCCGCTTGCCGTCTGCACCGCGCCGGCGACCGATGCCACGATCGAGCCGGACGCCGGCCTTGGCGGGGCTTATGCTGATGCCTACCAGCGCTACCGCGCGCTCTATCCGGCGATCCGGGCCGTAACCGCGTGAGCACGCGCGAGGCACCCCCCTCTGCCCTGCCGGGCATCTCCCCCGCAAGGGGGGAGATTGGCAGCTCGGGCGCCTCGCTCACTATTGCAGCGTTGGAGATTGGCGAAATCCTAGATGACAGCCGATCTCCCCCCTTGCGGGGGAGATGTCCGGCAGGACAGAGGGGGGTGCCTCGCACCTTCCCTCCCCAGTTAGCCTCACTGCGCCGGCACCTTGTCGAGGAAGCCGGTGACGCTCTTAAGGCGGCCGTTCTCGATGACGCCGATGTCGGTGCCCTCAATGACGGACTCTGCGCCCTCCGGTCCCAGAATCCACGAGAAGCGGATGCGGTCGGCGAAACCGTCCGGCTGGCCTTTCAGCGAGAAACGGAAGCCGGCAAAGCGCTGCTGCACGCCGTCGATCAGCGCGGCGATGCCGTCGTGGCCGTCGCCCTGCATGACCGGGTCGCGATAGCTGACGCCCTGGTGAAGGCAGCCTCGAGCAGGGCCTTGCGGCGCGCCGCATCGCTCTCGTTCCAGGCGGTGATGTAGTTGCGGGCGATCGAGTTGAGGTCGGTCATGGTCTTCATCCTTCGTTGGATCGTTTCGACATGACCCTTTTCGTCCCGCGAAGAAGCGAAACCAATTACGCCTGAGGTAATCGGGCGAAGCACTTGGAGAGGAAGGAAACCATGAGCAGCGGATTTTTCGGCGACATCAAGAAGATCAAATATGAGGGGCCGGATTCGACCAATCCGCTGGCCTACCGGTTCTACAATCCCGACGAGGTCGTCACCGGCAAGCGGCTGGAGGACCATCTGCGCTTTGCCGTCGCCTATTGGCATTCTTTTGCCTGGCAAGGTGGCGACCCCTTCGGCGGCCAGACTTTCGACCGGCCATGGTTCGCCAAGCCTGGCGGCATCGATACGATGGAACTGGCCAAGCTGAAGGCCGATGTCGCCTTCGAGATGTTCTCGCTGCTCGGCGCGCCCTATTTCTGCTTCCACGACGCCGACGTCCGCCCGGAGGGCAAGGATTTCTCCGAGAGCGCCGCGCGCCTCGACGAGATCGCCGACTATTTTGCCGAGAAGATGAAGCAGACGGGCGTCAAGCTGCTGTGGGGCACGGCGAACCTCTTCTCGCACCGCCGCTTCATGTCGGGTGCGGCCACCAATCCCGATCCGGACGTGTTCGCCTATGCGGCGGCGACGGTGAAAAAGTGCATCGACATCACCAAGCGGCTCAAGGGCGAGAACTACGTGCTGTGGGGCGGCCGCGAGGGCTATGAGACGCTGCTCAACACCGACCTCGCCCGCGAGCAGGAGCAGGCCGGCCGCTTCCTCAACCTTGTCGTCGACTACAAGCACAGAATAGGCTTCAAGGGCACGATCCTGATCGAGCCGAAGCCGCAGGAGCCGACCAAGCATCAGTACGACTACGATGTCGCCACCGTTTACGGCTTCCTGAAGCGCTTCGGACTGGAGAAGGAGGTCAAGCTCAACATCGAGCAGGGCCATGCGATCCTCGCCGGCCATTCCTTCGAGCACGAGCTGGCCTTGGCCAATGCGCTCGGTGTCTTCGGCTCGATCGACATGAACCGCAATGACTACCAGTCCGGCTGGGACACCGACCAGTTCCCCAACAACGTGCCGGAAATGGCCTTGGCCTATTACCAGATCCTTCAGGGCGGCGGCTTCAAGACCGGCGGCACCAATTTCGACGCCAAGCTGCGGCGCCAGTCGCTCGACCCGCAGGACCTGCTGATCGGCCATATCGGCGGCATGGATGCCTGCGCGCGCGGCCTCAAGGCGGCGGCCAAAATGATCGAGGACAAGGCTCTGTCGGCTCCTCTGGCCGAGCGCTATGCCGGCTGGAGCACGGCCGAAGGCAAGGCGATGCTTTCCGGCAAGCGCACGCTGGAAGAGATCGCCGAGCGTGTGGTCAAGAAGAAGATCGAGCCGCAGCCGCGCTCCGGCCGGCAAGAGCTGCTGGAGAACATCGTCAACCGCTACGTGTAAGGGCGCTCGCCCTCACACAGCCGGTCGTTCAAGCGGACTCTAAGATAAAACAGCTTTTCGCGGGGCTGAAACCGATGACAAGGTTTTGCCCCGCAGCGCCCTTCAATCGCCTCGCTCTTGCCTTCAAACAGCCGTCACGGATCTCCTATAGTGTGGCTATGCGGCGGGAAGGAAAGAAGGAGGCGAAACGTATGCAGCACGAACGCGAAATCGACGCCTTGCTCTCGCCTGGCGAGGCTGGATCGATCATTGATCGGCTGATGGCGCTGCCGCATTCGAAAGACGGCGGCCGCAATACAAACGAATGGGATCGCGCGGTCGCCGCGCGACTGGAAACCGCGCTGGCCAAGAGCATGCGCTCACGCATTGTCCGCGAAGGCCGCGACGCGGCCTGATTCTTAAGTGGCCCTGTTTTCCGTGGCCTGATTTTCACTGGTTTGACGAACGGAGACTGTTTCTCCATCCTGCACCGATGATACGCGCGGTGCTGCTCGATCTTGCGGGTGTCGTCTATGATGGCGACACGCCGATACCGGGCGCTGTGCCCGCGGTGGAGCGTTTGCGCAAGGCCGGTCTGCCGCTCCGTTTCGTCAGCAACACCACACGCTCGCCGCGCCGCGCAATCATTGCGCAGCTTGCCGCCATGGGCATCAAAGTCGCGGACGAAGAATTGCTGACGCCGGCGCGCACCGCGGTCGAATGGCTGCGCAGGCATGGCCGCCGGCCGCATCTGCTCGTCCATTCCAATCTCGAAGCCGAGTTTTCAGGGCTGGAAGACGGCAGCGGACGAGCTGTCGTCGTCGGGGATGCCGGCGAGGGCTTCGACTACGCGACTCTAAACCAAGCGTTCCGCGAACTGGCTGCCGGCGCCGATTTTCTGGCTTTGGCCACCAACCGCACCTTCAAGGATGCCGACGGCCAGCTCAGTCTCGACGCCGGCGCCTTCGTCGCGGCGCTCGAATTCGCCTGCGGGCGAAGCCCTGTCGTGCTCGGCAAGCCGTCGCCCGATTTCTTCCTCGCGGCGCTTGCCGGTTTGAATTGCCGCGCGGCCGATGCGGTCATGGTCGGCGACGATGCCGAGAGCGATGTCGCCGGCGCGCTCAGCGCCGGGCTCGGCGCGGCGCTGCTCGTGCGAACTGGCAAGTACCGCCCCGGCGACGAAACACGCTTCGACCCGGCGCCGACGGCGCTGGTCGACGACCTCGCCGCGGCGACGGATTGGGTACTCAAAGCGCGCCGCGCTGAGACGGATTCAGGCGACGCGCTTTGAGTCTTTGTTTGATGCATGTCGTCGTCCCAAAACCGCTGCGCACTTTTGGGCGACATGCATTAGCCGCGCCGCAGCCTGACAGGCGCCTCGCCAAAAGCCCTGGAAAACGCCCTGGAAAATGCCGCGGCCGACGAAAAGCCTGTACGCCCGGCGATGTCGGTCATGGCGATGCGCGTGTCGACCACGAGGCGGCGGGCGGCGCTGAGCCGCAGCCTGAGATAATAGGCGCCCGGCGTCTCGCCGATCGACCTGCGGAAAATGCTCTCCAGCGTCCGCGCCGTCACGCCGGCGCGCTTGGCCACCGCGTCGATGGTCAGCGGCTGGTCGACATGCGCTTCCATCAGCCGGATCGCCTGCGCCAGCCGTGGGTCGTAGCCGTCGAGCCGGCCGAGCGAGACCAGCGGTTGCGCGTCGGTCGCCGCGCGCGCCTGGTCGTAGATGAACACGCTCGCGACATCGAGCGCGGCGGCCATGCCTAGCCTGGTGCGGATCAGGTGCAGCATCAGGTCGAAGGTCGGCGAGGCGCCGCCCGAGGTGAAGACCGGTCCGTCGATGACATAGCGGTCCGGCCGCACGTCGACGCCCGGGAACGCGGCGGAGAAATCCTCCATGTCTTCCCAATGCGTGGTGGCGCTGCGGCCTTCGAGCAGGCCGGCGCGCGCCACCAGCCAGGTGCCGGCCTCGACGCCGCCGCAGGCGCGGGCCGAACGCGCTGCGCGACGCAGGCCGGCCAGCAACGCCGACGTGGTGTAATTCTGCGTGCCGAAGCCGGCGACGACGACCAGCATGTCGGTCGGCTCGTCCGCGTCGAAGCGGTCGCTGACCGCAACCGGCAGGCCGCATGTCGTGACAGGCGCCTCGCCGGTGACCGAGACCAGCTTGAAATCAAACAGCGTCTCGCCGGAAATGCGGTTGGCGGCGCGCAGCGGGTCGACCGCCGAGGCGACGCACATGATGGACGATCCGGAGAACACCAGGAACGTCACCTTGAGCGTTTCGTGCTCGGACCGAAAGATGGTCGGCTTTTCGCTTTTAATCATGAGAACTTCGTAAAACGCAAAACAGTTTCCTGCAAGTCGAGCAATGCTGTGGCCTGATCGAATTTGGGAGGAAAGACGATGCCGCTCGCGATGAACCGTGAGGTCTTCATTACCTGTGCCGTGACCGGCTCCGGCGGCACGCAGGACCGCAGCCCGAATGTGCCACGCTCGCCCAAGCAGATCGCCGATTCGGCGATCGAGGCCGCCAAGGCGGGCGCCGCGATCGTCCATTGCCATGTACGCGACCCCGAGACCGGCAAGCCCAGGCGCGACGTGCATCTCTATCGCGAGGTGACCGAGCGCATCCGCGAGGCTGATGTCGACGTGGTGCTGAACCTCACCGCCGGCATGGGCGGCGACATGGTGTTCGGCTCGCCGGAAGCGCCGTTGCCGCTCAATGAGAAGGGCACCGACATGGGCGGCGCCACCAACCGCATGGAGCATGTGCGCCAGTGCCTGCCGGAGATCTGCACGCTGGATTGCGGCACGATGAATTTCAACGAGGCCGACTATGTCATGACCAACACGCCGGGCATGCTGCGCGCCATGGGCGGCATGATGACGGCGCTGGGCGTCAAGCCCGAGATCGAGGCCTTCGACACCGGCCATCTCTGGTTCGCCAAGCAACTGGTCGAGGAAAAGGTGCTGAACCCGGACGCGCTGGTGCAGCTCTGCATGGGCGTGCCGTGGGGCGCGCCGGACGACCTCAACACCTTCATGGCGATGGTCAACAATGTGCCCTCGACCTGGAACTGGTCGGCCTTCTCGATCGGCCGCAACCAGATGGCTTATGTCGCGGCAGCCGTGCTTGCCGGCGGCAATGTCCGCGTCGGCCTGGAAGACAACCTCTGGCTGGACAAGGGCGTTTTGGCCACCAACGCGCAACTGGTCGAACGCGCCGCCAGCATCGTTACCAATCTCGGTGCGCGTGTGCTCGGGCCGGAGGAAGTGCGCAAGAAACTCAATCTCACCAAGCGGGCGCCGATAGCCGCGTGATTTGAGGTGTCGATATGGCTACCGTCAAATTCACCGCGATGAAGGACGGCGACAGGCAAGACTACGAATTCCTGACCGCCCATGAGATCGACTATGCCGCCAGGACCGGCGATCGGCTGCTAGACGCGCTGGTGCAGCTCGACCAGGGCCTCTCCGGCTACAAGATCACCCGGCTCGGCCATTCGCTGCAGGCCGCCACCCGCGCCTGGCGCGACGGCGCCGACATCGACTGGCTCGTCTCGGCGCTGCTGCACGACATCGGCGACATCTACGCGCCCTACAATCACGATGAATATGCCGCGACGATCCTGAAGCCTTTCGTGCGCGAGCAATGCACCTGGGTGGTGGAGAAGCACGGGGATTTCCAGCGCCTCTATTACGCGCATCATCTCGGCGGCGACCGGCATGCCCGCGACCGCTTCGCCGGCCACCTTTATTTCGACGACTGCGACCAGTTCTGCGAACGCTGGGACCAGTCGAGCTTCGACCCCGACTACGACACGCTGCCGATCAGTTTCTTCCGGCCCTTGGTGCTCGAAGTCTTCGCGCGCAAGGCCTACGACCCCGCGGTGATCCGCGCCGGCGACCGTGTGCCGCTTATCGATCCCGAAACAGCCAAGACAAGAACCGGAGCCTGACCATGAGCATCATCAACAAGGCGGCCGCCATCGGCGGCGGCGTCATCGGCGCCGGCTGGGTGGCGCGGCTGCTCTTGAACGGCATCGACGTATCGATCTTCGATCCGGATCCCGAAGCGTCGCGTAAAGTGGGCGAGGTGATGAAAGGCGCGCGCCGCGCCTACAAGCAGATGCTGCCCGGCGGCCTGCCCAAGGAAGGCAAGCTCACCTTTGCCAAGACCATCGCCGAAGCGGTGGCGGATGCCGACTTCATCCAGGAGAGCGTGCCGGAGCGGCTCGACCTCAAGCACAGGGTGCTGGCCGAGATCGACCTGCACGCGCCGGCCAACGCCATCGTCGGCTCGTCCACTTCCGGCATCAAGCCGACCGACATGCAGGTGGCGATGAAGAAGCATCCCGAGCGGCTGGTCGTCGGCCATCCGTTCAACCCGGTTTATCTTCTGCCGCTGGTCGAGATCGTCGGCGGCGCGCAGACTTTTCCCGAAGCGATCGAGGTCGCCAAGGAGCTCTACGCCTCGATCGGCATGAAGCCGGTGGTGGTGCGCAAGGAGATCGAAGCCTTCGTCGGCGACCGCCTGCTCGAAGCCGCCTGGCGCGAGGCGCTGTGGCTGGTCAAGGACGGCATCTGCACCGTCGAGGAACTCGACGACATCATGCGCTATTCCTTCGGCCTGCGCTGGGCGCAGATGGGCATGTTCCAGGTCTATCGCGTCGCCGGCGGCGAGGCCGGCATGCGCCATTTCATGGCGCAGTTCGGACCCTGCCTGAAATGGCCGTGGACCAAGCTGATGGACGTGCCCGAATTCAACGACGAACTGGTCGACCTGATCGCCACGCAGTCCGACGAGCAGGCGAATGGGCTGTCGATCCGCGAGCTGGAAAAGATCCGCGACGACAATCTGGTCGCGATCATGGAAGCCCTGTCGAAGCAGAACAAGGGCAAGGGCTGGGGCGCTGGCGCGTTGCACAAAGATTATACGAAACAGCTCGCCAAGCTGGCGGCGAAACCGGCCGCCAAAGCGGAGAAAGTGAAGGCCGCCAGGCCGGCGAAGAAGGCAGCCAAGCCGGCAAAAGCCGATAAGCCCGCAAAGGCCGGCAAGGCGAAGAAGAGCGGCAAAAAGAAGGGCTGAGGCGATGCATTTCGGTCTTTCGGAAGAACAAAAGCTCATCGTCGAGACGACGCGCGCCTTCGTCGAGAACGAGCTTTATCCGCATGAGCGCGAGGTGGAACGCACCGGCGAGCTGCGCCGCGAGCTGATCGACGAGCTGAAGGCCAAGGCGATCGCAGCCGGGCTTTATGCGGCCAACATGCCGGCCGATGTCGGCGGCGCCGGCCTCGATACGGTGAGCTGGCTGCTCTACGAGAAGGAGCTCGGCCGCGCCAATTACGCGCTGCACTGGACCTGTGTCGCGCGTCCGTCCAACATCCTGCTTGCCGGCACGCCGGAGCAGCGGGAAAAGTATCTCTTTCCCTGCATCCGCGGCGAGAAATGGGATTGCCTGGCGATGACCGAGCCCGGCGCCGGTTCCGATCTGCGCGGCATGAAGGCCACCGCCGTTCAGGACGGCTCGGACTGGGTGCTCAACGGCACCAAGCACTTCATCAGCCATGCCGACATCGCCGACTTTGCCATCGTCTTCATGGCTTCGGGCGAGGAGGATTCACCGCGCGGCAAGCGCAAGAAGATCACCGCCTTCTTCGTCGACAAGGGCACCAAGGGTTTTACGGTGCGCGACGGCTACCGCAATGTCTCGCACCGCGGCTACACCAACTCGATCCTCGAATTCGACGACTGCCGACTGCCGGCGAGCCAAGTGCTTGGCGAAGTGCACAAGGGCTTCGAGGTCGCCAACTCCTGGCTCGGTGCCACCCGCCTGCAGGTCGGCGCCACCTGCCTCGGCCGCGCCGAGCGCGCGCTTTCGCACGCTATCGAATATGCCGCGCAGCGCCAGCAGTTCGGCCAGCAGATCGGCAAGTTCCAGGGCGTGTCGTTCAAGCTCGCCGACATGGCGACGGAACTGAAGGCGGCCGATTTGATGGTGTTCGAAGCCGGCTGGAAGTACGATCAGGGCACCGTCACCGACCAGGACATGGCGATGGCCAAGCTGAAGGCCACCGAGATGCTGGCTTTCGTTGCCGACGAAGCCATCCAGATCCATGGCGGCATGGGGCTGATGGACGACCTGCCGCTGGAACGCATCTGGCGCGACGCGCGCGTCGAGCGCATCTGGGAAGGCACTTCGGAGATTCAGCGACATATTATTTCGCGGGCGTTGCTGCGCCCGTTCGGGGCTTAGAGCATGATCGCCCGAAACCGGGCCCCGGTTTCGGAAAAGATCGTGCTCAAACGAAAAGATGACCATGCATAAACTCGAACGCCTCCTGCGCCCGAAATCGATCGCCGTGTTCGGCGGGGCGCAGGCCGCCGCCGTCGTCGCGCAGTCGATCAAGATGGGCTTTGCCGGCAAAATCTGGCCGGTGCACCCGACGAAGGACGAGGTCGCCGGCTGCAAGGCCTACCGCTCCGTCGCCGATCTGCCCGGAGCGCCGGACGCCGCCTTCGTCGGCGTCAACCGGCATCTCACCATCGAAGTCGTCAAGGCGCTGGCCGAGCGCGGCGCCGGCGGCGCCGTCTGCTTTGCCGCCGGCTTCCTCGAGACCGAGGCCTATGACGAGGACGGCGAACGGCTGCAGGCCGAACTCGTTGGCGCCGCCGGCGAGATGCCAATCATCGGCCCGAATTGCTATGGCCTGATCAACTATGCCGACGGCGCGCTTTTGTGGCCAGACCAACATGGCGGCATCAGGCTGCCGGAAGGCGGCAAGGGTGTCGCCATCATCACCCAGTCGTCCAACATCGCCATCAACATGACGATGCAGAAACGCGGCCTGCCGATCGCCTTCCTGATGACGGCCGGCAACCAGGCGCAGACCGGCCTTTCGGAAATGGCGCTCGGCCTGATCGAGGACGAGCGCGTCACATCGCTCGGCCTGCATATCGAAGCCTTCGACTCCGTAGCCGGCTTCGAGATGCTGGCGGCGAGAGCGCGTGAGCTGAAGAAGCCGATCATCGCGATGAAGGTCGGTCGCTCGGAACAGGCACGGCAGGCGACGGTGTCGCACACGGCCTCACTCGCCGGTTCCGATGCTGCCTCCGGCGCCTTCCTGAAGCGGCTCGGCATCGCGCGCGTCGATTCCATTCCGGCCTTCATCGAGGCGCTGAAGCTCTTGCACATCACCGGGCCGTTGCCCGGCTACAAATTGTCGTCGATGAGCTGTTCGGGCGGCGAGGCTTCCGTGATGGCCGACAGCGCCGAAGGGCGCTGGGTGCATTTCCCGACACTGACCTCAGAGCACCGCGCCCATGTCAAATCGACGCTCGGGCCGCTGGTCGCGGTCGCCAATCCGCTCGACTACCACACCTTCATCTGGAACAACGAGCCGGCGATGACGGCCACCTTCACCGCCATGGTGTCGGGCGGCTTCGACCTCAACATGCTGGTGCTCGACTTCCCGCGTCCCGACCGCTGCTCGGACACCGATTGGTGGGCGACGCTGCGCGCCTTCGAGGCGGCGCTGAAGACCAACAGGGCACAGGGCGCGATCGTCTCCTCGCTGCCCGAGAACCTGCCGGAGGAATACACCGCAGGCCTGATGGCGCGCGGCATGGTGCCGCTGTTCGGCATTTCGGAAGCCATGGACGCCGCCCAGGCGGCGGCCTTCATCGGCTGGGCCTGGCGGGAGCCGCAGGCGCAGCCGGTCGACACGTCTGCCGCCGGTGCGACGGACGGAGATCATGTCACGCCCGACGAGGCCGAGGCCAAAGCGCGTCTGATCGAGGCCGGCCTGCCGGTGCCGAAGGGCGAGCGTGCCGCCAACGCGGTCGAGGCGGTGATCTCGTCGATGGCTCTCGGTTTTCCGGTGGCGCTCAAGGCGCTCGGCGTCACGCACAAGTCGGAAGTCGGCGCGGTGCGGCTGAACCTCAAGGATGCCGAATCCGTCAGCAATGCGGCGCATGACCTCCTGCCGCTCGGCACCGGGCTTTATGCCGAGCGCATGGTGCGCGACGGCGTTGCCGAGCTGATCGTCGGCTTCACCCGCGATCCGATGTTCGGTGCAGTGATGACGCTCGGCACTGGCGGCGTGCTGGTTGAGCTGCTGCGCGACAGCGTCACCCTGATGCTGCCGGCCACGCGCGACGACATCGAGGCGGCGCTGCGCGGCCTGAGGCTCTACCCTCTGCTCGAAGGCTATCGCGGCCGGCCCAAGGCCGACGTCGCGGCCGCCATCGATGCCATCGCCGGCATTGCCGACTTCGTGCAGAAGAACGAAGGCGAGATCGAAGAGCTCGACATCAACCCGCTGATCGTCTGCGCCGAAGGCAAGGGCGCCTGGATTGCGGACGCCCTGCTGGTGCTTGGAGAAAAGAAGAATGGCTGACGTCATCACCACCCGCCGCGAAGACACCATCCTGGAAGTCACGCTCGACCGGCCGAAGGCCAACGCCATCGACCTCAAGACGTCGCGGCTGATGGGCGAGACGTTCAAGGCGTTCCGCGACGATCCCGGCTTGCGCGTCGCCATCGTCAAGACGGCCGGCGACAAGTTCTTCAGCGCCGGCTGGGACCTGAAGGCGGCGGCCGCCGGCGATGCGGTCGACGGTGATTATGGCGTCGGCGGCTTCGCCGGGCTGCAGGAGTTGCGCGACTTGAACAAGCCGGTGATCGCCTGCGTCAACGGCATGGCGGTGGGCGGCGGCTTCGAGCTGGCGCTCTCCTGCGACTTGATCTACGCCTCGGACCATTCCTCCTTCGCGCTGCCCGAGATCCGCGCCGGCACGCTTGCCGACGCCGCCACCATCAAGCTGCCGAAGCGCATTCCCTACCATATCGCCATGGACCTGTTGTTCACCGGCCGCTGGATGGACGTGGCGGAAGCGCACCGCTGGGGCCTGGTCAACGAAGTGCTGCCCAAGGAGAAGCTCGAGGACCGCGTCTGGGAGATTGCACGGTTGCTTGCCAGCGGCCCGCCGCTGGTCTTCGCCGCGATCAAGGAGACGGCGCGGGTGGCCGAAGCGCTGACCTTCCAGGATGCGATGAACAAGGTGACCCGCCGGCAGCTGCCGACGGTCGATATTCTCTACGGCTCGGAGGATAATATGGAAGGGTTCCGGGCGTTTGCGGAGAAACGCAATCCGATGTGGAAGGGGAAATGACGCCGCTTACCCTCCCCTCGATGGGGGGGGTCGGACCGAAGGTCCGGGGCGGGGTGAAGCGCCGCCACCCCCACCCGCCGCTCCGCGGCGATCTCCCCCATCGAGGGGGAGGTAAGGAGTGCCGATGACCGACTACAAAACCCTGATCGACGCCGAGACCTGGGCCTTCATCGAGAAGACCAATTCCTATTACCCGCCGGACACGATCGACTACACGATGGGCGAGCAGCGCGCCATCTACGACCGGATGTGCCGCGAGTTCTTCGCCGGCTACCCGCAAGGCGTGACGGCGGAAACGACGGCAATAGCCACGCCGACCGACAGCATTCCGATCCGCATCTATAGCACTGCGGCGCCGGACAAGAGCGCCATGGTGCTCTATGTCCATGGCGGCGGCTTCATCCTCGGCGGGCTGGACAGTCATGACGATGTCTGCGCCGAGCTTTGCGCGCGCACCGGCTACGAGGTGGTGTCGGTCGACTACCGGCTGGCGCCGGAACATCTGCATCCGGCCGCCTTCGACGATGTCATGGACGCCTACGAGTGGGCGGCAGGGACTTACGATTGCCCGGTCCTGCTTTGCGGCGACAGCGCCGGCGGCAATCTCTGCGCCGCCGTCGCTCATGCCACGCGCGGCCACATCAAGAAGCCGATCGGCCAGGTGCTGATCTATCCCAGCCTCGGCGGCGACCGCTCTCGCGGCTCCTATGTGACGCATGCCGAGGCGCCGATGCTGACCGCGCGCGATACCAAGTTCTACCTGAGCATTCGCACCGGCGGCGTCGACCGCACCGGCGACATCACCCTGTATCCGCTCGCCGATGCCAATTTCGCCTACCTGCCGCCCACGGTGCTGATCACCGCCCAATGCGACCCGCTGTCCTCCGACGGCGAGGCCTATCGCGACCACGTCATCGCAGCCGGTGGGCATGCCTACTGGTTCGAGGAACCGGGGCTGGTGCACGGCTATCTGAGGGCCCGGCATACGGTCGGCCGGGCGCGAGCCAGCTTCACCCGCATCGTCGAGGCGGTGTCCACACTCGGCAAGGGCGACTGGATCTGGTGATCTTGTCGGGCTGTAAAGACAGCGCCTCCGTCCCGGCGCGCCTCTCGCATTGAACCTTTCCGCGTCAGCTCGCGACTGACGACCAGGCACCGCCATGGTGCGGGCCGGAAAGGAAAGCCCCAATGAGCAGAAACCCTGAGACTTGGTGGTCTCCGGGAGCAACAGGAGTCCAGCGCGGCCACCGTCTTCGGGACGAGGTCGATGCGCTGGGCTTTCGGCTGATTCCGTTGACCCTGCCAGGCAGCCGTCGTATCGTGACCAAGCGGAAAACAGACAATTATTTCAGGGACGAACGAGCCGGAACGCCGCGCCTTGCCCTGATATGCGCGGCGAAAACGGATGGTTCTTCCGACGACTTCGGGGGGAGTTCAATGTTTTGCGACCGCGGCTCGTTCGTGGCTTCTCGCGCCGGCGGTCTGCGCCGCGCGATAACGACAACCGGCGGAGTTCTTGCCCTGGCGCTGTCCGCCGGCCTTTGGCTCGGCGGCGCGGCAAAGGCCCAGGAAACACAAATCATCTATCCGGGCTCGATGGCGGTGACCGGCTTTCCCGGCACCGTCATTCCCGATTTCGACTCTCCCGAGGGGGGCTTGCCGCCTGGCGTCGACCCGGTCGACGAAACGTTCATCGACACATCGCAGGCCTCGTTGCGCATTTTCGACGTTTCGCGCCTCGGCGGCCCGGCCTCCGGCCAACTCGTCTACACGCCGCCGCCCTTCGAGGTGACGGCGGGTCAGATCGGCGAGGTGTTCGGCCTCACTTATGATGACGGCATGCGCGACGGCGTGCCGTCGGGCATCCCCAACCTCTATGCGGCGGCGACCTCGCTGCACGGCATCGAGATCGTCACGCCGGACGCCGACGATGACGGCCGCCCCGAGCGGCAGCGCCGCGGCACCGCGGGCGCGACCTTCATGGATGGCCAGTTCGGCACCGAAAACGGCGGCGGACCGGGCACGATCTGGAAGATCGACGGCATCACCGGAGCCGTATCGAAATTCGCCGACATCGACACCAACAGCGGGCCCGGCATCGGCAACCTCGCCTTCGATCCCACCCACCGCCAGTTCTTTGCCTCCGATCTCGATAACGGCGTGATCCACCGCATAGACCCCGACGGCAATCTGATCGACAGCTTCGATCATGGCGTTGCCGGGCGTCCGGCGCATGGGCTGGCCCCCGTCGCCGACGACGGCGCCGTGATGGACATCCAGGCCGCGGCCTTCGACAGCGAAGACCCTGGAACCTGGGGTTATACGCAGGACGAGCGCCGCGTCTGGGCGGTCGCCTATCATGGCGGCCGGCTCTACTATTCCGTCGGCGAGAAAGCCGAAATCTGGTCGGTCGGCATTGCGAGCGACGGAGGCTTCGCCGGCGATCCGCGCTGGGAGCTGACGGTCAAGGCCGACCAGGACCATGCCGTCACCGACATCGCCTTCGACAACGAGGGCTTCATGTATCTAGCCCAGCGCGGCCCGGTCGAGAACCGCTACGACTACAGCCGCTTCGCCGATTCCGGCAAAGGCGAGGTCGTCCGCTACTGGCGCGAGGATCCGGACGATCCGGCGACGGAATCGGTCTGGGTCGAGGCGCCGCAGGAATATGCGATCGGCTTCCCGCAAGACAATCGCCAGTCGGCCGGCGGCGTCGACCTGCAATACCGCTACGATGCCGAAGGCAATCTGGACACCACCGTTTGCACCGACACGGTCGTCAACACCGGCGACAAGTTGCGCGACAATCCGGAGCTTGCCGAGCGGCTTGCCGCCGGTGGGCCGCTCGCCGTGCATGGCGTGCAGCTCACTCCGAGCGCGCTGGTCAAGCCGGCTAATGTGCCGCCCTTCGGCTCATGGTTCGTCGACTTCGACGGCTATTTCGAAGACCCGGACGTCCAAGGCCATGTCGGCGACGTCAGGGTCTGGCGTCCGTGCGAAGGCCGCGCCGGCTATTATGAGGAAATCCCCGGCGGCTTCCTGCCTCCCTTCTATCCGCCGGACTTCCCACCGCCCGGCAATTTGCCTCCCTGCCTCGATGTCGAGGACGTGCAGTATTTCTGCACGCCCCGTGGCCTCCAGGCGGACCTCTATCTCCATGACCACGCCGGCTTAGGCGGCGATTCGATCAAGGCTCTGTCCAAGACGCCCGGCGTCGGGGTGACCTCACCCATGTCGCACGCGCCGGGCAAGCCTTACACGATCGACATCACCGGCCATAATCCGGGCGACACCGTCAATGTCGGTCTCTGCTTCTACCGCAAGTCCGACCGGGACAAGGGTGGCTACTACCCTTGCTGCAAGATGACGCTGCCGCTCAGGACGCCGGCCGTCGACTGCGAAGCGCCGAGGAGGGACAGATGAGCGATCTCGCCCTTTCCCGCTTCGCCTCGCGTAAAACCATCATGGAGACGATCTTGAAACCCCTGTCATACGCCAGGCGCGGCGCGCGCTGGCTGATGGCGGCCGGTATCGCGGTCGCCATGATGCCGGCATCGCTGGCGCTCGCCCAGAATACCGCACCGTCCAGTCAGGCCGCCAATCAACCGCGCGGCATCAATTCCGAACTCGGCCGGATCATACCCTTCTTCACCAAGAAGGGCGGTCAGCGAAGCTGCGATACCGTCGAATATGTTCTGAGCTTTGGCATCCACGGCGACCCGCAGGACTTCGACCGGCCAAGCGTGGCGGCCCTGCTGAAAGCGACGAGGCTCGACTTCAAGGACCAGCTTCCGCACGGCTTGCAGATCGTCGGCGTGGATGTCGCCGGCGACGGCACCAGCGCCTCCGGCGGACCGCTGCCCGCTGGCGCGATCAGCTCATCGGCCGGTCCGAACGATACGGCCAGCGTTTCCAATTTCCGGATCAGCGCTGCCAACGTCGATGGCGAGGGTGCCGCGAACGAGCGCGTCATCACCTTCCGGATCACGGCCAAGATAGACCATGCGACATTTCCCGTGCCGGCGACGGTCGACAACCAGGGAGAGATCAAGGTCTCGCTGCGAGGCGGGCCGGCAACGACCATTCCCTCGCAGGATCCGGATAAACCCGAGGACGGCGATTTCCTCACCGGCGTCAAGACCTCGATCAAGATCGACCTGACCAAATGCAACCCGCCGCCTCCGCCTCCCACCAAGGAGTGCTTCAAGGTCGAACGCGGCACGGTCGACTGCGTGCCTGGCGGCGGCGCCTTCATCTACCACATGCCGGTCGGCCCGGAGATGGGCGGCAAGTGGGTGCAGGTGTCGACGACGACGCCCGGCATTACCATCGTTCCCGATATCCAGCAGGTGCCTGCCGGCGGCGGCGTGCTGGACTGGAAAATCATCGGCGCCTCGCCCGGCGAGGCCATCCATCTCGTCGTCACCGGCATCGACACCTATGCCGGGCCGAAGGAAGGCTGGGGACTTTGCTGCACGCAGACGATCGACATCGTCATTCCGCGTGACATCAGGTGCCCGCCCGAGCAGCCCGACCTCAAGGTCGAGAAGTGGGCCGAGGTGCCGCGTTGCACGATGGCAGGCGGCTGCGACTTCACCATCACCGTCACCAATGTCGGCGACGCGCCCTACAACGGCACGATCGTCCTCGATGAAGTAACGCTGCCTGCCGGCTCGGTTCTTTCCTCAGGACCGAACCCGCCCTGGATCTGCGTGCCCGGAGCGGCGCCGATGACCTGCACCCACCCGGTGACGACGCTCAACCCCGGCGCCTCCGTCAACCTCAAGCTCGGCTTCAAGCCGGCCGCAGGCTGGCAGGGCAGCGTGCTGCGCAACTGCGCCGCCTATGACTACCACGCCAGCGGCAAGCCGCTGTTCGGTAGCCAGCAGAACGACCGCGCCTGCGCCTCGATCCCGATCTGCCGCCGTGGCGATCGCGACCCGCGGTGCCAGCCTCCGGTCGAGAAGAAGGTCGACCTGATCCTGAAGAAGCGCGCCCGCATCCCGGTCTGCACGCCGGACGGCATCTGCACCTTCGTGATCGACATCATCAACAACGGCACCAGCACCTATAACGGGCCGCTGACGGTGGTCGATACCTATCCTGGCGGCGCGCCGACCTCCTCGACCTTCGGGCCGAGCCCGCCCTGGACCTGCGGCCCGAACGGCCCCGGCCAATTCCGCTGCGACAATGCCGGCATCTCGCTGCCTCCGGGCGCATCGACGCCGATCGTCGTCAAGGCTGTCATGCCGGCAAACTACCGGCCGGACAGGGTGGAGAACTGCGCCGAGGTGAAGGCCATTTCCGGCGAGGTCGAGCTTGCCAACAACAAGGCCTGCGCGACCGAACGCATCCGCCATCCGAATGGCGGCCAGCCCGGCTTGCGCATCACCAAGGTGTGCGATGGTTCGCTCGCCGGGGCCGCGGTGGTTTCCTGCCGCATCACCGTCAGCAACGCCGGCGCGGCTGCTCCCACCGGTCCGGTGCGGGTCAGCGATGCCGCCACGCTTATATCGGGCGGTGCGCCGGTTGCCATCCAGACCGTGACGCCTGACGGCGCGGATTGGAGCTGCGGGCCGGTGCCTGCCAACACGCTGTCGTGCCAGATTCCCGGCGCCGTGATGACGCCCGGAGAGAGCCGGCACTTCGACGTGACGGTGAGCGCCAATGGCGCGTTCGAGAACTGCGCGCGCGGCTCCTACGGGCCGGCGCCGGGAGACGACATCGTCTACCCGATCGGCCAGGCCTGCGCGAAAGGCGGCGGCGCCTCGACCATCCGTGTCGAGAAGACCGGCGATGCCGAGTGCCAGCCGGGCCAACCCTGCTCCTTCGACGTCAGCATCACGAACGATGGGCCGAGCGCCTTCTCCGGCCCGGTCCGCATCGGCGATGCGATTGGCATCGATGGTCTGGGCCGCCTGGAAGGCGTTCAGATCACGTCGATCGACCCGCCCTTCGGCTGTTCGCCGGAGCCGGCGACGCTGCCGGCGTCCTGCATCGCCAACCTGACTCTGGGCGCCGGCGAGAGCCACAAGCATCATGTCACGGTGATCCTCCCCGACGATAGCCGGCTCGCCAACCTGCAGGGCGTGGTCAGCGGGCAGAACTGCGTCGGCGTGCTGTCGCCGAACACGCCGGTGCAAGGCGGCGACGTGCTGTCGCGCGTCCCGGCCAATGTGCAGGGCGATCGCGGCAAGGCCTATGCCTGCCATCCCTTCACCATCAAACGTGAAGTGAAGAACCAGTGCTCGAACGGCATGGTGCTGAACGCGGCCGGCCGCTGCGCCTGCCCGGACGGCACGACCTTCCGCAATGGCCAGTGCAGTTCCGGCAGCGGCAAGCTGCAACCGCTGCCGGTGCCGCCGCGCTGCGTGCTGCTCAAGGGTCAGATCCGCACCGAGGACGGACGCTGCGTCTGCCCGCGCGGCACGGAACTGGAGAACGGCAAATGCGTGCAGGGCGAGCAGCCCGAACCGCAATGCACGTTGCGTCCCGGCCAGTACCGCGACCAGGACGGCAATTGCGTGTGCCGGCGTGGCGAGCTGGTGAACGGCGTCTGTCAGGTCATACCGCCGAAATGCACGATCCGCGGCGCGGTGCCGACAGCGAATGGCTGCGTCTGCCCTGACGGCACGCATCTCGACCGCGCCGCCAGGGCCTGCGTGCCCGACAAGCAGCCGCCCAGCCAGTGCCGCATCCGCGGCCAGGTGCGCAATGCCGACGGCGATTGCGTCTGCCCGAGGGGAACGGAGCTGAAGGGCAAGGCCTGCGCGCCGATCAAGAAGCCGCAAACCTGCTCCATCCGCGGCCAGGTCCTCAACAAGCGCGGCGCGTGCGTGTGTCCGCGCGGCACCGAGGTGATAGAAGGCAGATGCGGCACGTTCGAAGATGCCGAATGCGCCCCGGGTTCGCAGATGATCGACGGTATCTGCCAGCCGATCATAAGGCGGCGCTGCCCGGTCGGGACCACCGGACGGTATCCGGATTGCTTCCCGATCCGCAGACGGCCGGGACTGGAGATCAATCCGAACCTGCTGCTCAATCCGAACATCCTGCAGCAGCTGGTGCCAAGGAACCAACCAAGGTTGCAGCGGAACCCGGCGACCAACAACCTCCAATAATGGAGCCCGCCGCCACATCGCGAACCCGCCGGAGCAATCCGGCGGGTTCTTCCTTTCTGCTTCGGAGCCGCGTTTTGTGCGCCTGCTGGCGGTTGCGGAAAACATGCTTCCCCTAGCCTGGACGATGGTCTAGGCAGACCCGCATGAAAGGTGCGCTGCCCAGCGCGCCGATGACGATGCCGGGAGAGGCCGTATCATGAGCAAGAAGACCCTGATCGCGCCGTCGGTGCTGGCGTCGGATTTTTCGAAGCTCGGTGACGAGGTCGAGGCGGTCGCGGCCGCCGGGGCCGACTGGATCCATCTCGATGTGATGGACGGTCATTTCGTGCCCAACATCACTTTCGGCCCGCCGGTGGTTAAAGCGATCCGCAACCGCACCAAGGCCTTCTTCGACTGCCATCTGATGATCGCGCCGGCCGACCCCTATCTGGCGGCCTTCGCCGAGGCCGGCTGCGACGGCATGACCGTCCATGCCGAGGCCGGCCCGCATCTCGACCGCTCGCTGCAGACGATCAAAGGTCTCGGCAAGAAGGCCGGTGTCTCACTCAACCCGGCGACGCCGGAAACAGCGATCGAATACGTGCTCGACCGGCTGGACCTCATCCTGATCATGACCGTCAATCCGGGCTTCGGCGGCCAGGCATTCATCCCGGCAATCGTCGACAAGGTGCGAAGGGTGAAGGCGCTTATCGGCAACCGCCCGATCCGTATCGAGATTGACGGCGGCGTCTCGCCGGAAACAGCGCCGTTGGTGACGGCCGCCGGCGCCGACGTGCTGGTGGCGGGCGCGGCCATCTTCAAGGGCGGCAGCGTCGAGGCCTATCGGGCCAATATCGAGGCAATCCGCTCAGCAGCCGACAGGGCCGCCAACTAGAGACATAGACATCTCGTTTCTAACAAAAAGTCGCCGCGCGGCCGAACGGCTGTTCAATATACCAAGTTATATCAAGTCGCCCTTTAACATCAGCTTTTTCTGAGGGAATTTACTTTATTCGATCGAATATCGTCACCTTATTGCTTTTAGGCGGCAATGCCTGGCTGTATGATACGCGTACGAGATTGCTTTGCCGAGGGACCCTGGCAAAAACAGGGGCAAGCAACAGGAGTCAAATTGGCAAACGGAAACGCCGATACGGGCGAAGGCAAGGGTGCCAAGAGCACGCTTGCCAGCTCGGTCTACCATCAGCTCCGCGAAGACCTGCTGCGTGGAGCTTTGGAAACCGAGGGCAAGCTGCGCGTCGAATGGGTCGTTTCCCGCTATGGCGCCGGCGCCTCGCCCGTGCGTGAGGCGCTCAATCGCCTCGCCGCGGAGGGCCTGCTTGGCCGCCATGACCAGCGCGGCTTCTTCCTGATGCCGGTGAGTGCGGCGGAGCTCGAAGAGCTGACCCGAACGCGTTGCTGGCTGGAGGAACGCGCCTTGCGTGAATCCATTGCCCATCGCACGGCCGAGTGGGAAGAACAGCTGGTGCTCGCCCTGCACCGCTTGGCGCGCGCCGAGCGTCGCCAGTCCGACGACCCCGCGACCAACAATCCGGAATGGGAGACGCTGCACCGCGCCTTCCATCGCGCGCTGATCTCGGCGTGCCGGTCGCATTGGCTGATCGGTTTTTGCGACCAGCTTTCCGACCAGGCCTCCCGCTACCGGCTGATTTCGCAGCGCGGCCCAGGCTCCGAACGCGATGACCTCGCCGAGCACCGGACGATTGCCGAGCGAACGCTGGATGGCGATGCCGACGCCGCGGTCGAGGCCTTGCTCAGCCACTATCGGCTGACCGCCGAGATGTGCATGGCGCGCTTCAACCAGGGCTACGATCCAAGGGCCGGCTCAGGCAAGGCGCCGCGCGCCCGCAAATAGCTGCCCTAAAGCGCGTCGCGATCTTTAAGATTCGCTCCGTGCGCTTTAGGTTTTTGATTTTACGCATGCCTTTGCCCCGAAACCGGTTCCCACCTTCGGGAGACATGCTTAGCTCCTTATTTTTCGCAATTCCGGACGGAAAACCGCTGCGCACTTTCCTGGAATTGCTCTGGCAGGCAAATCTGATATCGCTCTGGCCAGGCCGATGCATTGAATGCGTCAGCCACAAGTCCAGAGGAAGACGATGACCAATCACCTGTTCGACGCCTTTCGCGCCAGCATGCCGGCGCCTGACCGTGTTTTGATGGAGACGGACGACGGGCGTTCTATCTCCTATGGCGAGATGCTGGCGCGGTCCGGGCAATATGCGCATGCGCTCGTCGAGGCGGGCGTCCAGCCCGGCGATCGCGTCGCCGTGCAGGTGGAGAAGACGCCGGAAGCTTTGCTGCTCTATCTCGCCTGTCTGCGCGCCGGCGCCGTCTTCCTGCCGCTCAACACCGCTTATACGCTGCCGGAGCTCGACTATTTCTTCCGTGACGCGGAACCGCGGCTGGTCGTCTGCGATCCGCAAAAGGCGTCCACCATCCAACCGCTTGCCGCGTCGGCGGATGCCGCGACGCTGACGCTTGGCGCCGACGGGCGGGGCACGCTTGCGGATCGCGCGGCGCTGCAGCCGGCGGATTTCGACGATGCCGCGCGCAGGCCCGACGATCTTGCCGCCATCCTCTACACCTCAGGCACGACCGGCCGCTCCAAGGGCGCCATGCTCAGCCACGAGAACCTCGCCTCCAACGCGCGCGTGCTGGTGGGGCACTGGCGCTTCGGCGCCGACGACGTGCTGATCCACGCGCTGCCGATCTTCCATACGCACGGCCTGTTCGTCGCCACCAACGTCATCCTGATAGCCGGCGCCAGGATGTTCTTTGAGCAGAAGTTCGATCCGGCCCGCATCCTGTCGCTGATGCCACGCGCCACGGCGCTGATGGGCGTGCCGACCTTCTATGTGCGATTGCTGCAGCAGGATGGGCTCACAAAAGATGCAGCCAGGCATATGCGGCTGTTCATCTCCGGCTCGGCGCCGCTGCTTGCCGAGACGCACAATGCCTGGCGCGAGCGCACCGGCCACGCCATCCTCGAACGCTACGGCATGACCGAGACCAACATGAACACGTCCAACCCTTATGACGGCGAGCGGCGCGCCGGCACGGTCGGCTTTCCGCTGCCCGGCGTGTCACTGCGCATCACCGATCCCGAGACGGCCGAACCGCTGACCCAGGGCGCGATCGGAATGATCGAGGTGAAGGGGCCGAATGTGTTTGCCGGCTATTGGCGGATGCCGGAGAAGACCAAGGCCGAGTTCCGCGATGACGGTTTCTTCGTCACCGGCGATCTCGGCCTGATCGACGCCGACGGCTATGTCCACATCGTCGGCCGCGGCAAGGACCTGATCATCTCGGGCGGCTACAACGTCTATCCGAAGGAGATCGAGAGCGAGATCGACGCGCTTGCCGGCATCAGCGAAAGCGCCGTGATCGGCGTCGCTCATCCGGATTTCGGAGAGGGCGTCACGGCGGTGGTGGTGCGCAAGCCGGGATCGGCGATCAGCGCCGCCGACATTGCCGACGCCATCGCCGGACGGCTGGCAAAGTACAAGCATCCGAAGCAGGTGATCTTCGTCGACGAACTGCCGCGCAACACGATGGGCAAGGTGCAGAAGAACGTTTTGCGCGAGGCGTACAAGGATATCTACACGGCGGGAAAAGCCAGCTGACGCTCGTCGGCATTTCGACGACGAAGGCGATGCAAGGGTGAGATCGGTCGTGATCCTTCGCACCCCCCTCTGGCCTGCCGGCCATCTCCCCCGCAAGGGGGGAGATCGGACGTCACCGCGGCTTTCGCCAATCACCAACGTTGCAGGATTGAGCGGGGCGCAGAAGCTACCAATCTCCCCCCTTGCGGGGGAGATGTCCGGCAGGACAGAGGGGGTGCTGTCACGCCAGCGTCTCAAAGCTTCTCGTCACCTTAACGCAGGAAGGCTCAGGTCCTCAAAACCTTCTTGCCCCCAATCCAGACGTTCTTGACATCCAGGCCCTCCGATAGGCCGACGATATCGGCGGCGGTGCCGTTGGCGAAGCGGCCGAGCCGGTGCGCCTGGCTGATTGCCTCGGCGGGATAGAGCGATGCCATGCGGAGCGCCTCGTCGAGATCGATCCCGACGACGCGGTGGACGAAGCGCACGGCGGAAATCATGTCGAGGTCGGCGCCGGCCAGCGTGCCGTCGGCAAGCCTCAGACTCCCGTCCTTGCGATAGATGGTGCGGCCGTTGAGCGTGAAGGAGGTCATGTCTGTGCCGATTGTCGCCATGGCGTCGGTGACCAGCAGGATCTTGCCCGGCCCCTTCTTGGCATTGAGCGCAAGCGTCATCGTGCCGGGATGGACATGGATGCCGTCGGCGATCATGCCTGCGTAGAGACCGCCGGTATCTATAGCGGCGCCGGCCAGCCCCGGCTCCCGATTGCCGATCTGGCTCATGGCGTTGAAGAGGTGGGTGACGACCGTCGCGCCGGCCTCGGCGAAGGCCGTCGCCGTGGCATAGTCGGTGTCGGAATGGCCCAGGCTGACGACAATGCCGGCCTCGGCCAGCGCCGTGACGCGGGCCGGCTCGACCGATTCCGGCGCGATCGTGGT
This sequence comes from Mesorhizobium sp. M1E.F.Ca.ET.063.01.1.1, assembly GCF_003998155.1. Classification (NCBI taxonomy): domain Bacteria; kingdom Pseudomonadati; phylum Pseudomonadota; class Alphaproteobacteria; order Hyphomicrobiales; family Phyllobacteriaceae; genus Mesorhizobium; species Mesorhizobium sp. M1E.F.Ca.ET.063.01.1.1. Next base: position 217 of record NZ_RZSC01000019.1, on the reverse strand, counting down.
GAGCAGCACCGGCAGGTCTCGGCGCGCGGCGATCAGTGCCGCCTGGTCGGCGTCCGTCATCGGCCGGATCAGGGCCGGATCATGCGCGCCCTTGCGCGCGATGGACAGATGCGGCCCTTCGAGATGCAGGCCAAGGAAACCCGGCACTTTTTTCCGCGCAGCCTCGGCGCCGGCGGCTGTGGCCGCGGCGGTGATCGCCGGCGTGTCGGTGATCAGC
>NZ_RZSC01000199.1:0-9049 GCF_003998155.1 Mesorhizobium sp. M1E.F.Ca.ET.063.01.1.1 | reverse complement strand
GTCACGAAGTAGCCGTCGCGGCCGCCGCTGATCTTGCAATGCGCGCGCGAGACGAACATGTCGGGGTCGTCGATCTGCCAGCCGGCATCGGCGCTGCGGCCGATCACCAGTTCGCCCTCGTCCAGCCGGGTCTGTCTCACCACCTGGGAGCGTGGGCCCTGTTCGAGCGTCAGCAGCAGGCTCATCAGGCCACCTCCGCCATTTCCGGCCGCCAGCCGACGATGGTGCGCAGCTTGAGATCGTCGGCGTCGCCCCTCTCGGCGGGGCGCGCAAGCCAGGAGGTTCGGCCGAGCTGGACGGTTCCGATACGGGGGGGCGGCACGGCGTCGCGCGCAAGCACAATGCGCAAATCGACATCCAGCGCTTCCCCGATCATGTCGCGGACCGCTTTCTTGAAGACGGCGAGGCGCCGTTCGCCGGGCAGGAATGATTTGAAGTCGTCGAAGCTGAGCGGGCCGACGCGCAATTCGATCCGGCTCTGGCGGCTGAAAACGCGCGGGCCGATCGTGGCTCCGCGGCCGAGCGCCGCATAGGCCTTGCCAACGCGGCTCTGCAGTGTCGCTGGTATGGTGATCCAGGCGGCGACGAATTCCTTGATCTGAACCGGCACCTTGAAGGCCGTGGCGAGGAACAGCGTCAGCCGCTCCGCGCCGTCGACCTGGTTGGCGAGTGATCCCGCCTGGCGCAGCCGAACCGTGTCGAGCTCGGGATCTTGGGTGCCCGGAAGCCCGATCCCCGCCATGGCTTCGAGCATGGCGCGGACGCGTCCGCCGACCGAACGTTCGACCTGGACCGCTGGATGCGCGTCCGCCCAGGCCCGATAGTAGAGCGCTATCATCCGGTGCTGGAGGATGTTGACGAAATCGACGAAAGTCGTGTCGCTGGTCTGCTCCGCGTCGGCGCCGGTGAACCAGCGTTGCGACAGCCGGTCGAGCACCCAGCGCGTCAGATGCAGCGGCATGGGTCCTTCAGGCCCGAGCAGACCGAGATTGGCGACGGTCACCCGCGCCGGCGCCTTTTCGCCAGCCTCCTGGAATTTGACCACGTCCCTGGCTGAAAAGCTCAGGCGCACATGCTGGCCGAGCCGGGCCGGCTCGCGATTGGCCTGGCCGGAATAGCCGAACAGCCCGCCTTTCTGCTCCAGCCGGCGCAGCAGCTCGAAGAAGTCGAAGCCCTCCGACAGCGCCTCGGTCCCGCTCGGGCCCGTTGCGTTGGGAGCGGATCTGCCTAGATCAGGTAGCGATTGCCGGGCGTCATCGGCCATGGCACATCCTCCTGCTTCTGCAACAGCCGCGTGCGCGTCCGCACGAAGCCGTTTATTCCGGCGTGGCGGGCAAACAGCCGCGCAAGCAGGGCCGAAAGCAGCAGCGTGCTTTGCCCCGCCAGCACCGACTGGTCGACATGCAGCGTCACCTCCGTGCCCCGTCCGAAGCACATCGGCCCGTCGATCTTGAGCCGCTCGATGACCGGGCGCGAGTCGATGCGGGTGATCGAATGCACGTTGCGGGCAAGGCTCGGATCGCCGCGGTCGGCATAAAGATCGAGCAGCGCATGCAAAGGGTCAACCCCGCGGCCTTCCTTGGCGAGGCTCAGGAAGTTGAGCGAGAGCTGCGCCACCAGCCGCCAGGCGAGATTGTCGGCGCGGGACTCGCCTTCGGCGCCCGCCGGCAGCGATGCCGGGATCGCCGGCTGCGGCGGCCGCAACGCGCCGAGCAGCCTGACTGTCTCGACCGGGTCGGCCGTCTCCAGCGTCAGCGTCGGGGTGTCGTCCAGGATCGGCAGGTCGCGGTTGGTGCAGAGCGCCATCACGTCGAGGCGCCTGAGCGGCCGGTTGGCTGGGCTCCCCGTGGGCCGCGAGACCGCGAGGAACACATCGTCTCCCGTATAGGAGGTGCGGGTCAGGCCGTCGCGCCGCTCGTCTTCGGTGGCCCGGCGCGGGCGCCGCTCTGTCGAATAGACCCAGCCGCTGCCGCGGTTCTGCCCCAGGCTGAAAAGCTCGGGAATTTCGGCCTCGCTGCCTTCCGCGTCGGCGTCTTCCACCCGGGTGACGCGAAAAATCTCGAAATCCCTCGCCCGCGTCCGGTCGGCATGCACCACCTGCCGCGTCCTGCGCGGATCGATCTCGATGACGTTGCATTCGCGCTCGAAGAGATTGATGAGCGGCGTCACGAAGAGCTCGAAATCGGCCGGCGTCACGTCGGCGAGCTCGGGCACCGGGCGTCGGAACAGGAAGATGATCTCCAGTCCCGCCTCGCATTTGCGCACCACGGGCTGCAGGCCTGAGACCCGCACATAGTGGAAGCGTTCGGGGATCATGAAATATTCGCGCAGCAGCCGGTATCCCTCGAAGGTCGGGCGGGTGCGGGGCATCAACGCCTCGTCGTCGCGGATGCCGACCATCTCGGGCTCGGCCAGCGCCGACACTGGATTGGTCTTGCCTTCCGCTCGCGCGCCGACAGCCGAGCAGGCGCCGAAGATCGCGTCGAAGATGAGCGGCGCCTTGGTGCGCCCGGCGAAATAGAGATCGAGGCGATCAAGTGCGAGTTCGTTGAGCGTGCCCTTTCCCGTCCGGGCAAGCGCAATGCGCAGTGCAGCTTCGCCGCGCACGCCGCCGATGGGGCCGATGCCCGCCGCCGCCAGCCCGCTGCGGTCCTGGAAATAGCTGACCGAGGTGATCGCGATCGGCCACAGCGTGACCTCCTGCGCGGTGGTGAAAGTGCAGCGTGTCGACAGCCCGGGATGCAGGCTGGAGACCAGCCGCGTGCCGCGCCCGACCGAGTGGCCGGCGATCATCGACTGCACCTGCTGGCCGGGCTTCAGCACCGCCATCGCCGTTGCCGGCGCCGGCGTGACCAGATCCGGATAGAGCACGTCGAGCACGGCGCGCGAGAAGCGCGAGCGCTCGGCGTCCACCTTCAGTCGCGTGCGCGCGGCAAGGAACGCCACGCCGTCAAGCAGCCGTTCGACGTAAGGGTCGGGGCAGGGCACCGTGTCGAGGGAAAGGTTGCGGGCAATGGAGGGATGCATGTCGGCGAATTCCGCGGCCAGCGCGCGGATATGGGTCAGTTCCTCTTCGTAGTATTCCACGAAGACCCGATCCATTTCAGGTCTCCCTAAATTCGGTTCGCGCCAGGCCGTTGTCGAGATTGATCGTGGTGCGCAGCCGCATGCGTTCCGGCGTCGGCGTCATGATAAGCACGGCGTCGATCTCGATCTTCAGGCCGACGCTCTTGTCGCCGAGGGTGACATTGACCGTCGTTGCGCTTTCCTTGAGACGCGGCTCGAAGGTGGCAAGCACCGCGCGGATCTCGCGCGCCAAAGTATCGCGGTCGAAGTCCCTCGACGAGCGGCCGGAGAAGGACGGCACGCCATAGTTGACCACGCTGCGCCGCACCTCCGGGAAATCGGCGAGCGACGGCAGTTCGTCCAATGGCTGTTCGTGCTCGGCATCGGAAAGCATTGGAACGGATTCGAAACGTTCGGTGTTGAACAAGGCCTCGATGTCGCGCCGGACGGCTTCCCTGAGTACCCGCGCCGACACCACCACGCCGCGGCTTTCGATCTCGGCGCGGTGCTCGGACTGGAAGACCAGGCGGTGCAGGCGCCGCTTCTGGTCCGGCGTCAGTTCCGCATCGGCATCGACGGCGCGCGCGCTGCCGGCAAGAAGAGCCTCGACGCGCTCGGCGCCGAGTTCCTCCTGCAACTGTCGGCGCAGCCCCTCTATCTCCGAGGTCAGGCCGGGCAGATCGTTGATGAGGCGGTCCCAGAGAGAGGGCTGGACCGCCTCGCGCTTTGCCCGCGAACTGCCGGCCAGATGCGCCTTGTTCGCGCCGGGCCGCCTGGCCTCACTTGCCGACATAGACATCCATTTCGATCTCGTCGTCCTTGTCGTAGACGAACTTGATCTTCTTGTAGGCGAAGCTGACGTCTTCCTCGATCAGGTCGGCCTCATCCTCCGCCTGCCGCATGTCGTATTCCATGATCGAGGCATCGGTGAGCGTCACGACCAGATAGTCGCTGGTCTCGCCGTCGATCGTGCGGCGGGCCGAAAACACCACTTCGTCGAGCGCCTTGTTTTCGAACAGCGCCTTCTTCAGGTACGGCGACGACTTGTCGTAATGCTTGGTGAATTTGATCATCCCCATCGACACACGGCCGCGCCGCGAGAGCGAATTCGGGTCGTACGGAGCTACCATCTTGTAGTCGACGCCGTGGACTTCGATCTCATCTTCATGGCCGTCACGCTTGCTGGGGCCCTTGATATCCGGAACTTTCAAAAAACCATCGATCTTCACTGGCATTGTCTTTCTCCACCGCTTTCAAACGAAACAAGATGACTTTGCTGCATTTCAGCCCTTCACTGACGGCAGTTCCGACACCAGCCGGAGCGAGGCATTGATGCCTTCCAGCTGGTAGTGCGGACGCAGATAGAAACGGGCATTGTAGTAACCGGGCCGGCCTTCGACGCTGTCGACTTGAACCTCGGCCGCGGCCAGCGGGCGCTTGGCGCGCGCCTTGTCGTCGGCGAAGGCAGGGTTGGCCAGCACGTACCGGTTGATCCATTCGGTCAACCAGATCTGCATATCGGTGCGTTCCTTGAACGAGCCGATCTTGTCGCGCGCAATCGCCTTGAGGTAGTGCGCGAAACGGGACACCGGGAAAAGATAGGGCAGGTTGGCGGACAGCCGCTCGTTCGACTGCGCGTCGGGATCGACCAGGCGGCCGGCGCGGGTTTCGTCGTCCTGCAGCGAATGCGCGCCGATGAAGGCGGCAAGGTCGGTGTTCTTCCGGTGCAGGATCGGCATCAGGCCGAGCTTGGCCAGTTCCGCCTCGCGCCGGTCGTCGATGGCGACCTCGGTCGGGCATTTCATCGCGATCGATCCGTCGTCGGTCGGGAAGGCGTGCACCGGCAGGTTGAGCACCGTGCCGCCGTTCTCGACGCCACGGATCTGCGTGCCCCAGCCAAAGAGCTTGTGGCTGCGGTTGATGTTGACGCCCATCGGGAAGGCGGCGTTCATCCAGACATATTTGTTGTGGTCGCCACCCACCTCCTCCTCGAAGGTGAACCCTTTCACCGGAACGGTCTCGGTGCCGTAGGGCAGACGTGCCAGCACGCGCGGCATGGTGAGCCCGATATAGCGGGCGTCCTCGCTCTCGCGCAGCGACTGCCACGAGGCGTAGGCCGGGTTGTTCACGATCATCTGCAGGTCCTGCGGATTCGGCAGTTCCTGCCAGCTGTCCATGCGGAACAGGCGCGGCGAGGCAGCGGCGATGAAGGGCGTGTGCGCGGAGGCGCAGATGCCCGAAATGTTGCGCAGCAGGCCGACGTCGCGCGGATGGTTCGAGAATTCGTAGGCGCCGATGATGCAGCCGATCGGCTCGCCGCCCAGCATCGAATACTCGTCCGTGTAGACCTTCTTGAAGATCGGACTTTGATCCCACATCTGGCCTTCATAGTCTTCGAGCGTGTCGGCCAGTTGCTCCTTGGAGATGTTCATCACCCGGATCTTGAGCTTGGTATCCGTCTCGGTGTTGTTGACGAGATACCAGAGGCCGCGCCAGGTGCCCTCCATCTCCCGCACTTCCGGCGCGTGCAGGATCTCGTTGACCTGCGTCGTCAGCATCTTGTCGATGCCGGCGATCAGCGACTTGATCGACTTGATCGCGTTGGACGAGATCGTCGTGGTCTCGGAGCGCGACTGCGCGGCCAAAGCCAGGTTGCGCACCAGTTGCTGCAGCTTTTCACTGTCGTCTTTCTTGACCTTGAAATCCTTTTCAAGGAGTCCGCTGAATTCGCCGAGGTCTATCGCTTCCGCCTCGGCGGTGGCGGCTGCGGTCTTTTGCTGTTCAGCCATGACTTACTCCTCGCCCTTGCCGTCGGATATCGCCTGGTCGGCGATCTTGCTCAGCAGCGGCTCGTTGTTCAGAAGCTGCGCGATGCGCTTCTCGGCATCGACGCGGCCGTCCATGAAGCCGAGCAGTTCCTCGAGCTGGCGGCGCATCTTGAGGATCTCGGCCAGTTGCGGGACCTGTTCGGCGATCTTGTCGGGCGCGAAATCGCCCATCTTCGAGAAGGTGAGATCGACCGCGAGCTCCTCGTCGCGTTCGGCTCCCTCGGCTTGCGGCAGCGTGTTCTTCACCCGCGCCTTCACGCGCGGCCCCATGGCTTCCATGAATTTGGGGAAGCGGTTGGCATCGGTTTCGACGAGCTTGCGGTCCAGGACCGACTTCACCGCATCCTTGGTCTGTGAGGCGCCGGAAAGATCGGCCATCACGGCCATGACGAACGGCAGTTCGATCGTCGTCGGGCTGCCGTAGGTTTCGACGTCGTAGGCGATCTGCACGCGCGGCGCGCGGTTTCTTTCGATGACCTTCGCTTTGCTTTCTGCTGGCATGCTTGTTACCTTTCATCCTTCTGGGCCGGCTTCTTGGGATCGGGAACACCGGCAAGCAGCCGGAATTCCTTCAGCCCCGACGGGGCGAGATCTTCCATCAGTTCCACGAAATCCATGTGCACCATGCGGCGCACGCGGCGGGCGAGATGCGGTATCGGGCTCGACGGCTCCGTGCGGTCATAGAAGGCGACGACGAGGTCGAGGCATTTGACGACGTCGTCGCGCGAGGTGATCCGGTCGGGCAGCCCGGCGCCGGGTTCCGCATAGCTTGCCGCACTTGCCATCGCTTCGGCTCCCATCGCTTCGGCCCCCATCCCTTGGGCTCCGTGACCGTTTCCGGCCGGTGCTGCCGGTCCCGTCGGCTGCGCGGAGGGCTTTGCGGCCCCATTCGCAGCAGTGCCGACGGCCGAATTCCGCTCCAGCGTCGTCAGCAAACGCTGCAGGAACCGTCTCAATTCCGGGACGGCAGGGCTGTTGCCTTCGATACGCTTGTTGAGGGCGGTGTCGACTTCGTCGAGCGCGGCGATCGCCGCCCGGGCGTCGGCGAGCAGCGAGGTCATCGCGTCGCCGGCCTGATCGATCTGTGCCGCGCAGCCGCTGCGCACCCGGTTCAGGAGTTGGCTGTGAGCCGTCGCCAGCGCCGCCTTTTCGGAAGCGCTCAGCCCGGAAGCCGCTTCCTGCAGCATGACGCGCTCGTCGAGCGCGCCCTGCTCCAGATCGCGTCCGCTGATGGGCCCGACCTGACGCGGCGAGAAGAAGATCGTCTCGCGAAGGTTCGCCAGCAGGCCTCCCTGGCTGTTCTGGAGATCAAGCAATGCATTGATGCGGCGCAGGGCGGCGTCGCGCGGCGCCGCGTTCGGCCGCAATGCCGGATGCATCGTCTCCCAATACTGGTCGAAGGTGCCGGCAATCAGCTTCAGGCCCTGGGCGAGACCGGCCAGTCCCTCTTCGTTGGCGAGAGCGCGCGCGACGATGACCAAAAGGCGCAGATCCCGGCCGCGGGAGCGAAGCTCTTCCGCCTTGTCGAGGACAGAGGCCCAGTCGACCGGCGTTGATTGCGAAGTCGGCTTGTTGTTGCCGTCATGGACAACTTTGAGTAGCGGTTCGGTGAGGCGCTCCAGCTCGTGGAAGGCCGGGTCGTTGCGCAAATCCTCACCCGACGGATTCTCACCGTTCAGAGGATTCAGCCAGAGTGCGAGATCAATCACACTAACCCCCAGCCAGCGGCCCTGAGACCCTATGTGACGTAACGTTATCACCGGCCTCGCGCTACGACAATTGAGCAGCTGCTCAAAAACTAACGGATGCTAAACGCGACCGTTTTCTTCGGCGAAACCCATTGCGCGATTGCCGGGCCCGGTATGTGAAATGGCTCGCATAGCCCGGACGGCGATCCGGTGTTTGTTGCACGTGTATGCAAGACTTTTGTAACAGGGCGGTGCCGCCCGCACATATCCACGCGCCTTGCCCGTCACATGGCTTTGTCAAGTAGCCGCTTATATGGCAGGGTACGGTCGGCAGATTTCGGGAGCAGGTTCAATGGAACAGCGCCGATCATCGCAGAGCTTCAAGCGTAAGGAACTGGTCGCAAAGCTCAACGCCACGGGGGTGCGAGCCTTCAAGGCCGCGGCCGACACGGCCAAGTTGCGCGGCAATCCCTATGTCGAGCTCGTCCATTTCATTCAGCAACTGGTGCTGTCGGAGCGCTCGGACGTGCAGATGATCCTTGCCGATGCCGGCGTGGATGCCAGTCGTCTGTCAGCGGACATGACCCGCGCCATCGACAAGCTGCCCTATGGCGCCACCTCGGTGGAGGAATTCTCCGACCACATCTTCCACGCCATCCAGGAAGGCTGGAACCTGGCAACGCTGGAATTCGGCGTCGAAGAGGTGCGCAGCGCCCATATCCTGCTTGCCTGTCTGAAGACGCCGGTGCTGGAAGGCCTGGTGTCGAAGATCAGCGCCGAGTTCGACAAGATCGACGCCGATGGTGTCGTTTCCCGCTTCGCCGATGTCACCGAAGGCTCGCTCGAAGCCGGCTCAGCTCCCGCCGCAGCCGCCGCCGAAACGCCGATGAAGCGCGGTCCGGGCGGGGATTCGGCTCTGGCCAAATACGCCACCGACCTTACCCAGCGCGCCCGCGACGGCAAGATCGATCCGGTCGTCGGCCGCGATCCGGAGATCCGCCAGATCGTCGACATCCTGATGCGACGCCGGCAAAACAATCCGATCCTGACCGGCGAGGCCGGCGTCGGCAAGACGGCGGTGGTCGAAGGTTTTGCGCTGCGCATTGCCCAGGGCGATGTGCCGCCGACGCTGCAGAACGTCAGCGTGCGCATGCTCGATGTCGGGCTGATGCAGGCGGGCGCCAGCGTCAAGGGCGAGTTCGAGAAGCGGCTGAAGGCGGTCATCGACGAGGTCCAGGCGTCCGAGACGCCGATCATCCTGTTCATCGACGAGGCGCATACGCTGATCGGCGCCGGCGGTGCCGCCGGAACCGGCGATGCCGCAAACCTCTTGAAGCCTGCCCTGGCACGCGGCGAGCTTCGCACCATCGCGGCCACGACCTGGGCCGAATACAAGCAGCATATCGAGAAAGATCCGGCGCTGACCCGTCGCTTCCAGGTGGTCAAGATCGATGAGCCGTCTGAAGT